>JANPOJ010000632.1:0-3014 GCA_031427935.1 Ilumatobacteraceae bacterium
GTCGTCGTCGCCGACGCGTTCGATGCGCACATCGGCCGAGGGTCTGGCCACCGGCACCGTCGGCACGAGCGCGAACACCGACCGGAACCAGCACGGGTCGAAACCCCGGCGGGAGATCTCGGCCAACGTCGTGGTCGGCGCCCACGACGACAACTCGATCATCGGTGCCAGCCCGCGCCCGCCGAAGAACTGCTCGATGGCATCGACGTCGGCACCCGACAACTCCGACAGTGTCACCCCGATCGCTCGATTCACGTAGCGGCCCGTGCCCATCGCCACCAGCGCCCCATCCCCGAACCTGATGCCATCCGCAGCACTGTGCGGGTCGAGCGATCTCAGCGCGGCGACCTGATCGAGACCGGCAGTCGCCGCGGTCGCCTCCAACCGGCGAACCAGCGCGGCGTCGACATCCACACGACGAAGGTTAGGTGGCGGTCCAACCGGCGAATGCGTCGATCATCGCGTAGACGTCGCCCAGTGGATACAGGATCGGGCAGGTGCATCCGTTGCGGATGTAGTGCGACACGCGATCGCGGGCCTCCGCGGGCGTGCCCGAGGCGGTCAGCATCTGCACGATCTCGTCGGGCACCAGCTTCGAGGCGGCGACCACCTGCTCGCGGGTGGCAGGCCACGTCAGCACCTCACCAACCCGGTCGAGCAGGCTCTGCGGCACACCCGAGGCCTTCATGATGTGCGGCTGCTGGCCGAGGTACTGCGTGACCATCAGCCTGGCCATGTCGAGGGCGGTCTCACGATCCTCGTGCACCGAGCACACCACCAGTTGCGGGCGATCGATGTCGGCCAGCGATCGACCGGAACGATCGAGGCCGATCTGCAGCGCCTCGATCGCGTGCTGGTTGTACTCCGGCGAGACGAGGTAGTTCAGCACCACGCCGTCGGCGATCTCGCCGGCGACCTCCATCATCTTCATCCCGGTCGCGCCGATGTAGATCGGTACGTCCTTCGGTCGACGGTCTTGGTACACGTAGTCGAGCTCGACACCATCGAGATGCACGTACTGGCCGGAGAAGGTGACGGTCTCGTTGTGCAGCAGCGCGCGCACCGCGGTGACGACTTCGCGCATCACGCCGAGAGGACGATCGCGATGAATCCCCACCTTGGCCGCCAGCGGATCCCACCATGCTCCGATGCCCAGGATCACCCGCCCGGGCGCGAGGTCGTCGAGCGTCGAGAACGTCGAGGCGAGGCGCGCCGGGTTCCGCGTCCAGCAGTCGACGACGCCCGAGCCGATCTTGATCGTTTCGGTGACCGAGGCGAATGCCGCCATGGGAACCACGGCGTCGCGCACCAGTCGGCTGTCGGCCTGCCACACGGCGTCGAACCCCTTGGCTTCGGCGTACTTGGCGAACTCCATCCCTTCGCGGATCGGGTGGGCGTCTTGGAGGTAGATCGCGGCGGGCGTGGTCATGGGGACCCTTTCATGGTTATTTCATGGTGATTTCATGGTGATGTCGACAACATCGAGAACAGCCGGGCCGATTGCTCCGCGGCACGGGCGCGCACCTCGTCGATGTCGACGCGCGTCGGTCGCCCGTCGCGCAGCACGACCTCGCCCGAACCGAGCGTCACGTCGGTCGCCCGCACGCCCGGCGTGAAGACGGTGTGCCATGCGCTGTCGGCGTGGTCATAGTTGTACTCGACCCGATCGTCACGGCATTCGGGGAAGAACCGGTATCCCTCTTCGAGCCACGACCAGACAACGTCGGGCCCAGCGGTCACGTCGTGCTCGCGTAGTCGCACGTACGCCAAGCGAGCCTCCTCGAGCATGTCGGCTCCGATGCCGTCGGTGCCCAGCACCACCCGATTCGGTCGCGCCGTCGGCGCGGCGTATCCGACGGCGTTGTTCATGTTCGATCGCGGGTTGTGGGCGATCGTGCCCGGCAACTGCCGGTCGAGGTGCACACAGTGGACGAGCAGCCAATCGTCGGTGGCGAGCGGTTCGAGGCGGGCTCCCGCGTCACGGTCGGCAATCCCCTCGGCCACATGGATGTGCACGCCAACGTCAAGGTCGGCGGCCAGTTCGGCGGCGGCGGCCAACGTCTCGTCGCGACAGGTGAACGCGGCATGCACGCCAACCATCCCTCGACCGCCGGATCGTAAGTACCGCTCGTTCTCCGCAAGGCCCTGCGCAGCCTGCTGCGAACCGTGTCGATCGGTCACGCCGTACGCACAGTTGACGCGCACGCCCACCTCTGCGCATGCGTCGGCGATGATCGACAAGCTGCCCTCGATGGCCGACGGGCTTTCGTGATGATCGATGATCCCCGTCGTGCCGCACATCAGCGCCTCGGCCGCGCCGAGCATCGCCGACCACCGGATCATCTCAGTGTCGAGGGCCACGTCGAGTCGCCACCATATCTGTTCGAGGATCTCGATGAAGTTGGTCGGCTGCTTCGGTGGCGCCGGCATGCCGCGGGCCAGCGCGGAGTAGAGGTGATGATGCCCGCACACCAATCCGGGTGTGATCGCGCTCACTAGCCGCGCTCGTTCTGGTCCGGCTCGATCACGCTGCGCTGCGCAGTGATGCGCGAGTACAACTCCGGTCGGCGATAGCGGTCGAAGTCGAACAGCGTGTCTTTGTACCGCTTGCACCAATCGAGGTCGCAGCGGGCAACCACCAGTTCGTCGTCACTGGTCAGGGCCTGCGCCACGATCTGCCCACTCGGCGCGACGATCATCGACTGAGCGAGCGAGTCGACCCCTTCCTCCACCCCACCCTTGGCGACCCCGACGACCCACGTCCCGTTCTGGTAGGCCCCGCTCTGCATCACGAGAGCGTTGTGGAAGCCCTGCAGGATGTCTTGGCTCGGGTCGGGCACGTAGTGGATGGGCGTGTTGTAGCCGCACAGGATCATCTCGACACCCTGCAGGCCCATCACGCGATAGCTCTCCGGCCACCGCCGGTCGTTGCAGATCATCATCCCCATCAGGCCACCGAACGCCCGCCACACACCGAACCCGTCGGGTGATTGTTCGAAGTAGTACCGCTCGGC
>JANPOJ010000633.1:0-2337 GCA_031427935.1 Ilumatobacteraceae bacterium
AGGCCGGCGAATACTGCTTGTTGCAGTGTCATACCAGCAGTGCCTGCACCGAACGAACCGCCAACCGCAGCTGCGTGCCCCATGAGGTCGGTGGTGCCGGTCTCGGTGGCGGAGTTGTTGACGTCGCCGCGCACGCTGAGCCGCACGTTCATGTACTTGTCGCCGTCGAGGATGTCGTCGGCGCCTCGGCCTTCGATCCTGTCGCTACCGGCACCACCCAGGAGGATGTTGCCATCGCCCCAGACGAGCTCACCGGGGGTGAGCAGGCAGTAGCGCGTCGCCGTGTTGGCAAGGATGGTATCCGCGAGCGTGTTCAACGGCGGGACCAGACCGTCGAGACCGGGGATCCGGTCCAAGCCGGCCTGGTTCAGTACGTCGCAGCCGATGAAGCCGCCACCAGCGGTGGCAACCGGAGCGAGGTCGCTGCCGAACAGTTCGTCGTTCAAGTTCCAACCCGATAGGGCCTCGACCTCGTTGAACTTGTCGCGGGCTGTGATCGCAGGCAGTCCGCCGAGGATCTTGATGTTCAGATCGGAGTACTGCGGCTGAGGATCGCCCAGACCGATCACCCAGTCGAATCCGGCCGCTCCGGCGTTCTTCTCGACACCGGGACCGGCGACGATGATGTCGTCGCCGCCCTCGCCGTCGCTGTCGTCGTCGCCGCCCTGACCGATCATCACGTCGTGACCGGGGACGTTGAAATCGGTGAAGAACGTCGTCGAGCTGTCGCCGATCAACAGGTCGGCCCCGTCGGCGCCCTCTTCCCAGTCGTCGCCGCTGTCACCGAACATTGCGTCGATGCCTTGACCGCCGATGGTGAAGTCGTTGCCGGCTCCGAGGAAGTGCTCGTTGAGGTTGGCGCCACCGTTGGTGAAGTCGTTGCCGTCGCCACCCATGATGATGTCGTCGTTGATACCGCCATCGATCGCGTCGTTGCCGGGACCGCCCTTCAGCACGTCGAAGCCGCCGGAGTCGGTGATGATGTCGTTGCCCTCGCCGCCGAGGACCACGTCGTCGCCGCCTCGGCCTTCGATGATGTCGTTGCCTTCGCGGCCCCAGAAGGTGTCGTTGTCGTTGCCGCCGAAGATGCGGTCGACGCCGACGGTGCCGTCGTAGACGGATTGGCCGTTGATTCCCGGAGGATCAACGCTGTTGATCGCCCGGTACTCGATGCGACCGGTCGGCTGGCGAAGCAGCAGACGGTTCTCGTTGCACTCCGAGCCAGCGAAGTCGGCCACCGAACCAGGGCCGGTGATGAAGCTACCCGCAGGCGCCGGCCATGTCAGATCGCCGAGGTGGAACTTGCAGTCGGCTGTGGCGAACGGGTCGGCTTTCAACGAGTACGCCCCGGTGTTGCGCATCACCAGTTCGGAGAACGAGTTGCCCTCGAGTTGGCTACGCAGGTTCATTCCCGGGGTACGGGCCAGGTAGTAGAACCGGTCGCCGTTCTGCAGGTTGGTCAACTGGTTCTCGAAGACGTAGTTGAACGTCGTACCGAGCAGGCCACCGAACAGGTTGGTGACCTCGGCCAAGCCACCGACCCACAGGTCGATGTCATCGAGCCCGGTGATCGACGTGCTGCCCACGTTCGCCCAAGTGCCGAAGCTGAACAAGAAGTCGCTGGCGTCTGCCGGGGCGAGAATGTTGTCCGCGGCCTCGTTGCAGCCGGCGGGGTCATTGGGTCCGACGCACACGGTCAACACGTCGTCGAACAGGATTCCGTCGGGGCCCGGGAGTTCGGTGCCCTTGACGATCTGCTCGGCTGCGATGCGCCGTGCCACCAGACCGCCGGCCAGGATCGGGCCTGGGCCATCGGGGTCGAGGCCCATGATGTTGGGGTGCGTGCCGTAGGCGGCGATGAAGTTGATCAGCGACTCGGGGGTGCTTCAGGGCCTGGCCCCAACTGACCCAGTTGTCGTACGGGGCCAACTGGCCGTCGTTGGTGCGGGCGAAGATCTGCTTGCGCAGGTTGTTCAGCGACGGGATCCCTTCGCTGCGAGCGCGGGCCATGTTGATCGACGGCAGGTCCAACGGCAAACCGAGGAGGTTGTTGCGCAACGTGTTGGTGACGAACTCGTCGATCTCGTTGCCGACCTGATCGGACGATCCCATCACGATGGCCCCGGCCGCCTCCTCGGGCGTGTAGACCGGGTGCGTGGGGTCCACCTTGTTGTCGAAGAACGACGGTGGGTTCAGGAAGGCGCCGAGCAGCGGGAGCGAGTTGTCCACCTTCGTCCCGAGCGGGTCGGCGGCGGTGGCGCCGACGGTGCTCGTGCGGGCCACGTCGTCGTCGAGCATGGAGTGACCGAAGCGGTAGACGGCGTGGGCGAACTCGGC
>JANPOJ010000634.1:0-1776 GCA_031427935.1 Ilumatobacteraceae bacterium
GCGACTCAGGTGCTTGCGTACCTCAAGCGTGGGCACGACGGCACCGCGCGAGACTGACGCCATGACTGTGACGGCCAGGGCGTTGGCCAAGAACCTGGAGCGCATGCGGTCGTTGGCGATGGCGCTGCCGGAAGCGACCGAAGAGGTGACCTGGGGAACTGACATCAACTTTCGGGTGCGTAAGAAGATCTTTGCGTTCCCCGGACAGGGCGGCAGCCTGACTGTGAAGGCGGATCGCTGCGAGCTGCCTGCGCTGCTCGACGATGCTCGCTTCAGCCCTGCGCCGTACCTGGCCCGCGGCGGTTGGGTGCAATTGGACTTGATCGATGCACCGATCGACTGGATCGAGATCGACGAACTGATCCGCACCTCGTACTGCCTGATCGCACCGAAGAAGCTGGCCGCCCCACTCGGCTGAGGGCGAACGAGCTACCCCAGATCAGCGGCTGGTGCCCTGCGCCCCGCGAGCAGGGCGAGCTCCGGCGCCTGGCGCAGTGACTGGCCGATCCACTCCGGGCTCGCCAGGGTCTCCGCGGCGCGGAGCCAACCGATCGCCGTGTCACGATCGCCCAAGGCCGCAGCACTCCGGGCGATCATGAACGCCGAGATCGGCGACGGCGATCGTCGGTAGGAGTCGGCGGCGTAGTGAGCCGCGGTGTCGTAGTCGCCGAGCCGCACCAGGATGCCGGCGAGGGCCTGTTCGGCGTGAGGATTGCCGGTGGGCAACGGCCGAGGCAGCAGGTCGACGAGTGTTCGCAGCGTGCCCTGGTCCGCGGCATCGGGTGGAAGCCAGCGCGGCTGACCCGTGTACGCGAACGAATCGAGCAGCACAGCTCTGGCCAGCTCGGGGCTGGTCTGGTGCAACTGCTGATTGGCGCGGAACCACGGGGAAGGGATCTGCTCGGGCACCATGTGCGACAAGTCGTTGTCGCGCCACGCGGCCGTCTCGGCGAGCGCCGCGGCGGCAAGACCACTTGGTGGCCGCTTGGACTCGCGATGGGCTCGCAGCATCTGCATCTGCGCCATCAGCGGAAAGATCGCCGCGTAGATGGCGATCGTTCCGAAGCGCGGCTGGGTGAGCAGCCACAGGCCGCCGCCGATGGTGATGGCAAAGCTGGCGTACAGCATGACCAGCTTGGCCTTCGTGCCGAGGATCAGCTCGAGACCGGCCAGCACGATGTTGCCGCCGTCGAAGGGCAAGATCGGCAGCAGGTTGAACAGCCCGATCACGGGCCCCGCCCACCACAGCGCACGGGCTGCGTCGGATGCACCCACACCTGGATCGAGTGGGTGCACGCCCATCGCCCACAGCCCCAGCACGCTGATGGTGATCTGCACAGCCGGTCCGGCGAAGCTGATGCCGGCACGCTCCCACCGTTTCAGCGGGCGGGTCGGTACGAACGATGCGTACCCGGCGAGGAGGTCGAGTGAGATCTCGGCTTGGGCGCCCGTGGCGCGGGCCGCGAATGCATGGCCGAGCTCGTGGATCAGGGTCAGCGCGGCGATGAACCCGGCGAGCCAGATCCCAAGATCGGGGCCATTGGCGATCACGACGATCACCATGAACATGTAGAAACCGGGTCGGACATGCACGGGGAACCCGAACAGCCGAAATGCCGGTTGCGAACTCATGTCGTGAGCCTACGCAGTGGAAAGTCCGTCCCACCGGCGGGACCGCGTAGACTCGTCTCTCGTGCCTTACGTCTACTCCTTTGATCACAAACACCGTCGTTCCCCCATGGAGTACAAAGATCTCCTCGGTGGCAAGGGAGCCAA
>JANPOJ010000635.1:0-2967 GCA_031427935.1 Ilumatobacteraceae bacterium
CCCACGGGTTGATCGTGTTCGCCCAACGCAAGGTGCCCATCGGCATCATGTCGATGATGCAGGTCGGTCAGCCGGCGCTGGCGGTGGTGTGGTCGGCGATCTTCCTCAGCCAGTCCATTCGGGCCCTGCAGATCGTGGGGATGGCGATGGTGGTCTTCGGGCTGGCCACGGTCGTCGTGCAGACCCAGCGACGTACGGCTAGGCTCATATCGACCGAAAACGGGGAGCTCGCAGGATCGGCGGGCTGAGAGGGTGGGCGCCGCCACCGACCGGAACCTGATCTGGGTAATGCCAGCGGAGGGATGCGATGTCGCAGGTAGTGGTGGTGATCGGCGGTGGCCCGTTGTCGGCGCGCGCCGTCACCGACGTGCTGCCCGACGCGACGATCATCGCCGCCGATAGCGGTCTCGATCACGCCGTTGCCGCCGGTCTGCGGCCGACCGTGTTGATCGGCGATCTCGACAGCATCTCGGCGCACGGCAAGATGTGGGCGTACGCCCACGAGCTGGAGATCGATCAACACCCGGTCGACAAGGGGTCGACCGACACCGAGCTGGCGCTCGTTCGCGCCGCCGCCACCGAGGCCGACACCCTGCTGGTGTTCGGTGCGGCGGGTGATCGCTTCGATCACGCGCTCGGCACGATCGCCGCGCTCGGCAACCCCGTGCTGGCCCGGTTCGAGACGGTCCGCATGGTGCTCGACGAGACGACCATCTACGTCTTGCACGCCGGCCGATCCGTCACGGTCGACCTCCCTGAGGGCTCGTCGTTCTCGCTCATCGCCTTGCACGGTGCTTGTCGCGGGGTGCAGGTCACTGGCGCGCGCTGGCCGTTGACCGACGCCGCGTTCGAGCCGTCGAGCACGCTCGGGATCAGCAACGAGACGACCGGTCTGCTCAACGTTGCCGTCGCCGACGGCACTCTCACATTGGTGGTTCCATGAAACGTCCGCTCGCCGTCATCACCGTCGCCACGCTCGGCCTGCTCGCAGCGGGTTGCGGCTCCGATGGTTCGTCGTCCGGCACGCCAGCAGCCATCACGCTGGTCGCTTACGACTCGTTCCCGCCGGAGAAGACGTCGCTGAACACCGCGCTCGACAATTTCACCAAGTCGACCGGCATCGCCGTGAAGATCGTGATCGCCGGCGACGCCGGCACCATGGTCACCAAGGCCAAGCTGACGGCTGGCAATCCGGAGGGCGACGTGATGTGGGGTGTCGACAACACGCTGTTGTCGGCCGTGCTCGACGGCAAGGTGTTCAGCCAGTACGAGCCCAACGAGTGGAACGCGATCTCGACGAACCTCACCGCGCTGGTGCCCGGGCACGAGCTGACGCCCGTCGACTTCGGCGACGTCTGCATCAACTACGACATCAACTGGTTCACGACCCACAACATCGACCCGCCGCGCAGCCTCGACGACCTGACGGAGCCGGCGTACAAGGACCTGCTGGTCGTCGAGAACCCTTCGACGTCGTCGCCGGGCCTGGCCTTCCTGATGGCCACTGTCGCCCACTCCGGCAAGAACGGTTGGCAGGACTACTGGAGGGCGCTGCGAGCCAACGGCGTCGAGGTCGTCGACGGGTGGACCACGGCCTATGAGGACGAGTTCAGCGGCGCAGCCGGCTCGACCGGATCGCGCCCGCTGGTCGTCAGCTACGGCTCGAGCCCGCCCGCCGAGGTGATCTTCGCCGACCCACCGCGCACCGATGCACCGACCGCCGTGGTCGAGTCGACGTGCTTCCGCCAGGTCGAGTTCACCGGCGTGCTGCGCGGTACCAAGCACGAGAACGAGGCCCGCAAGTTGGTCGACTTCCTGATCAGTGAGACGTTCCAGAACGAGCTGCCGTTGAACCTGTTCGTCTACCCGGCACGCACCGACGCGGTGCTGCCGCCCGAGTTCACCAAGTTCGCGGTCGTCGCCTCGTCGCCGCTCACGATCGACCCGGCTGACATCGCCGCCAACCGACAACAGTGGCAGGACGAGTGGACGACCATCGTGCTGAGCTGAACCATCCGCCACGATGGTTCGTGGCAGCGCTCCTCGCCGCACCGGTGACGTTCATCGCCGCCTTCTACGCGTGGCCGGTCATCACGCTGCTGTGGACCGCATGGCGCGACCAGGCGAGCAGCACCTCGCCGTTCCGTCACATTGCAGCGATCATCTGGTTCACGGTGTGGCAGGCCGCGGTCAGCACCGTGCTGACACTCGTCGTTGGGCTGCTACCCGCATACGTGTTGGCCCGCTACAGCTTCCGCGGCCGCCGGCTGCTGATGGCGGCCACAACGGTGCCGTTCGTGCTGCCCACCGTCGTGGTCGGTGCGGCCTTCATCGCCCTGTTGCCGACGTCGTGGCACGGAACCGCGCAGGCGATGATCGTGGCCCACGTGTTCTTCAACATCGCCGTGGTCGTTCGACTCGTCGGGTCGATGGTCGGTGTGATCCCGCACGATCTCGTGGGCGCAGCGCGAACCTTGGGCGCGTCCCCCATTCGTGCGGCTCGACTGGTCGTGCTGCCGCTGTTGAAGCCGGCACTGTGGTCGGCCGCAGCGGTGATCTTCCTGTTCAGCTTCACCTCGTTCGGCGTCGCCAAGCTGCTGGGCGGCCCCACCCACCCGACGCTCGAAGTGGAGGTCGCCCGGCGGGCGACGCAACTCGGCGACGTTTCGGGCGCGGCGGCGCTGTCGGCGACGCAACTCGCGCTGCTCGGTGTCGTGATCGTGATTGCCTCGCGCCGCCAGCGTCGCGGCGCGATCGAACTGCGTGGAGCAACTGCACCACATGTGCCGCGCACTCGTCGCGAGCGGGCGATGGTCGGCGCTGCCGGCGCGGGCGTCGCAGTTGTCGTCGGGGCGCCGATCGTGGCGCTCGTCAGTCGCTCGTTCAACGTCGGCAACAGCTGGTCGCTGTCGGCGTGGAGCCGGCTCGGCGCCGCGGAGACCCGCCCGGGGGCCGGCCTGGGCCTCG
>JANPOJ010000636.1:0-2586 GCA_031427935.1 Ilumatobacteraceae bacterium
GCAGGGTCGAACACGACAATGGCGAGGCTGGTCGATGACCACCACGCTTGCTTTCGCATTCCGTGCCGCTGTGCCGGCCGACATCGACTTCGAGCACTATCTGTATGCATCGACGCGCGACGATCTCCGGCCACTCGGCCCTGAGGTCTTCGATGGTTTGGTCGGCATGCAGTTCCGCGCGCAGTCGATGTCGCTCCGGCTCGAACATCCCCAGGCCGATCGCCAGATCATCCTCGTCGAGGATGCACCCGCCGGTCGACTGATCATCGACAGCGTCGGCGATCACATCGAGGTCATCGACGTCGCTCTCCTTCCGGAGTATCGCGGTCACGGCATCGGCACCAGCGTGCTGAGCAACGTGATCGGCCACGCCGATCGGCTCGCTCGCTCGGTTCGCCTTCACGTCGAGAAGCAGAGCCGCGCCGTGCGGCTCTACGAGCGCTTGGGTTTCACGATCACGGGCGACGTCGGCATGTACTTCGCGATGTCGCGCTACCTCGTCGCCGGCTGGTAGCCACTGCCCGGTCCTGTGGACGCTCTTGGCGCCCACCTCGGTACCTTGAACGTCCACGGGGCTTCACCCGGCGATGATCGGGTCCAAGGTCAGTTCGGGCTCGTCGTTCTCCAACCGCTGCAGGCGGTAGCGGTTCTCGAACAGGGCCACCAGCGCGCCGTCGCCGCGGACGAGGATGCGGATGCCGCCGATGCGGCGCAGTCGCTCGCTGGACTCCTTGTCGGTCAGGCGGATCGCCTGGTACGGGGCGGAAAGGATCTCGGTGGGTGCGCCGAACTCGCTGCCCAGTCGGTAGGCGAAGACCTCGAACTGCAACTCGCCGACAGCGGCCAGGATCGTCTCGGAATCGCCGAAGTCGGGATCGCGCAGCACCTGCACGACGCCCTCCTCGTCGAGTTGGGCAAGGCCCTTGCGGAACTGCTTGAAGCGGCCGTTGTCGAGCGGGCGGGCCTTGGCGAAGACCTCGGGCGAGAACCTCGGGATCGGCGGGAACTCGACGGCCAGACCCGCGTACCCGGCGTCGTACAGGGTGTCGCCGAGTTGCACGCCGCTGGCGTTGACCAGGCCGACGACATCGCCCGGGAACGCCTCGTCGACGGTCTCGCGGTCGGGCCCGAACGCCGTGGTTGCGTACTTGGTGGTGATGTCGCGACCGGTGCGATGGTTCGTCACGCTCATGCCGCGTTCGAACCGGCCGGAGCAGATGCGGGCGAAGGCGATGCGGTCGCGGTGCGAAGGATCCATGTTGGCCTGCACCTTGAACACGAACGCCGAGAACGGGCTGGCGAGCGCCCGCGGCGCGTCGTCACGGTCGAGACGAGGTGATGGCGACGGCGCGAGATCGATCACCGCGTCGAGCAGCAGGCGCACGCCGAAGTTGGTCAGCGCGGATCCGACGAAGACCGGGGTCGACTCGCCGGCAAGGAACGACGGCAGGTCGACGTCGGCGCCGATCGCGTCGAGCAGCGAGCACTCGTCGAGTGCGGCCTTCCACGCCGAGGCGTACTCGGTGCTGCCAGCGGCGCTGGCGACGTCGAGGTCGCTCGTCTCCTCGGCGGCCTCCGATGCTCCGCGGGCGGTTCGAGTGAACTTGGTGTAGCGCCCGGTGCGGCGGTCGATCAGCCCTTGGAACGCTTCACCATCGCCCACGGGCCAGGTGACAGGAGTCGGTCGCAGCTGGATCTGCTTCTCGATCTCGTCGAGCAGCTCCAGCGGTTCGCGCCCGGGCCGGTCGTACTTGTTGAGAAAGGTGATCACCGGCAGGTTGCGCGAGCGGCAGACCTGGAACAACTTCAGGGTCTGGGCCTCGATGCCCTTGGCGGCATCGAGCACCATCACCACGGCGTCCACGGCCGACAGCACCCGGTAGGTGTCTTCGGAGAAGTCGCGGTGGCCGGGGGTGTCGAGCAGGTTCATGATGTGATCGCCGTACGGGAACTGCATCACCGTCGAGCTGATCGAGATGCCGCGCTGTTGCTCGAGCTCCATCCAGTCGCTGCGCGCCGATCGCCGGCCTTCGCGGGCATGCACGGCGCCGGCTTCCTGCACGGCGCCGGAGTACAGCAGGAACTTCTCGGTCAGCGTCGTCTTGCCGGCGTCGGGATGGCTGATGATCGCAAAGGTGCGGCGGCGCTTGGCCTCGACGATCTCGTTCATGGCCGTTCGAGGCTATCGGACATCGCACGGCGGGGCGGCTAAGACCGGGGGTGAGACGGCACGGCGTGAGCCGGTGAGCCGGCGCAACGCCGTGCTGGCTCACGCGATGTTGCGCCAGGCGGCCAGGCGCTCGGCGCTGTCGTCGCCGGGCACCGGCTACTGGCTCACCACGCGCAATCCCGGCCTCTCGCTCGGAGTCAGTTGCTGATTCTCGAACACCAGGTTGCCGGCTCGCGGGTGGGCGTAGCGGCGCTGTCGGGTCTGGAACTGGGCGACGTCGAGTTGCGGCCACCAGTCGGCGAACTCGGGGCTGGCGGCCATCAAGCGGTCGATCAGGTCGATGAAGTGGGGATCGTTGCGCGCTGCGGCGGTGCCGCTGCGGAACTCGGCCATGATCCGGCGGGCCTGGTCTGCCC
>JANPOJ010000637.1:0-7209 GCA_031427935.1 Ilumatobacteraceae bacterium
GCTTCGTGGATGATCACGCACCGACCGGTCTTGTCGACGGAGGCCTTGATCGTGTCGGTATCGAGGGGCAGCAACGTGCACAGGTCGATGATCTCGGCGTCGATCCCGGTCTCGGCAGCTGCGGCCTCGGCGACGTGAACCATCGTGCCGTATGCCAGCACCGTGAGGTCGTTGCCTGGTCGGCGCACCGCGGCACGACCGAGCTCGACTCGGTAGTAGCCGTCGGGCACCTCGCCGAGTGGATGGCTCGACCACGGCACGATCGGCCGGTCGTGGTGACCATCGAAGGGGCCGTTGTAGATGCGCTTCGGCTCGAGGAAGATCACCGGGTCGTCGTCTTCGATCGACGCGATCAGCAGACCCTTGGCATCGTACGGGTTCGACGGCAGCACGGTCGTGAGGCCGCACACGTGGGTGAACAGGCTCTCCGGGCTCTGGCTGTGCGTCTGACCGCCGTGGATGCCACCACCGCAGGGCATGCGCACCGTCATCGGCGCAGTGAACTCGGCGCTCGACCGGTAGCGCAGCCGCGCGGCCTCGGAGATCAGTTGATCCAGACCCGGGTACACGTAGTCGGCGAACTGGATCTCGACAACGGGACGCAGTCCGTAGGCGCCCATGCCGACAGCAGCCCCGATGATGCCGCCCTCGGCGATCGGGGTGTCGAAGACCCGCTCGCTGCCGTACTTGGCCTGCAATCCCTCAGTGCATCGGAACACCCCGCCGAAGTACCCGATGTCTTCGCCGAACACGACGATGTTGTCGTCGCGCTCCATCATCACGTCGATCGCCGAGCGAATGGCCGCGTTCATGGTCATCGCGGTCATCGCTCGCTCTCCATCTGTCGACGTTGGCGTTGCAGATGTTCTGGCATCTCCTTGAACACGTCTTCGAAGATGCTCCTGGCACTCGCACCTCGTCCGTCGAGCAAGGTGCCGTACTGCTCGGCCTCCTTGGCTACCGCCAGCACCTCGCGTTCGGTCTCGGCCACGAGATCGGCGTGCCGCGAGTCCGACCACTCCCCGAGGGTGATGAGGTGTTGTTTGAGGCGATCGATCGGGTCGCCGAGGGGCCACGACTTCCACTCGTCGGCCGGGCGGTACCGGGAAGGATCGTCCGATGTCGAGTGAGCCGAGGCACGGTACGTCACCCATTCGATCAGCGTCGGGCCGTGGTTGCCGCGAGCGCGTTCGGCAGCCCATCGCGTGGCCGCGAGCACAGCCAGGTAGTCGTTGCCGTCGACGCGCAGCGCCGGAATCCCATAGCCGATCGCTCGGGCGGCAAAGGTCGATTGCGACCCACCGGCAATGCCCTGGAACGACGAGATCGCCCACTGGTTGTTGACCACGTTGAGGATGACCGGCGCCTGGTAGGTGGTCGCGAACGTGAGCGCGTGGTGGAAGTCGGCCTCGGCGGTCGTGCCCTCGCCGACGACGCCGGACGCAATGCGCGTGTCGCCCTTGATCGCCGACGCCATGGCCCAACCGACCGCTTGTACGTATTGCGTGCCGAGGTTGCCAGAGATCGAGAAGAACCCGACATCGCGAGCCGAGTACATGATCGGCATCTGCCGGCCGTGCAACCGATCCTTCTCGTTGGAGAACACTTGGCACATCATCTCGACGAGCGGCCAACGCCGGGCGATCAGCCAGCCCTGCTGGCGGTAGGTCGGGAAGAACATGTCGTCGGGGTGCAGTTCGAGCGCGTGCCCGACGGCGATCGCTTCCTCGCCCGTGCAGCGAATGTAGAACGACGTCTTTCCCTGGCGCTGCGCTGTTGTCATGCGGTCGTCGTAGGCGCGGGTCTTGACCATTGCCCGGAGGCCCTCGTGCAGTGCCGCGGGGTCGGACTGCGGGTTCCAGGGGCCGACCGCTGCGCCGCTGTCGTCGAGCACCCGGATCAAGGTGTACGCGAGATCGCGCATCTCGCTCGGATGAGCATCGATGTCGGGGCGATCTGCACTTCCGGCGGCGGGCACGTCGAGATACGAGAAGTCGGCCATCTCGCCCGGCCGGGCCGGCGGCTTCGGAATCCCGAATCGAAGCGGCGTGCCCTCACTCATTGGCTTCCATCACGCGCCTAGTTCACCACGTTCGGCGACCCGGTGCTAGCGGTGCGAATCGACCAGTCGAAGTCGAACCCTTGAAATTCTGTTCCAACCCAGTTAGGTTCGCCCGTGGGCAGACGGGCAATCACACCATTCAATCGATGAAATGGAGCACGATGCACAGCACACGAAAAGGGGTCTTTTTAGCGAGCGCGGCCTTGATCGCCAGTTCGCTGGCGTTCGCGCCGAGCCCGGTTCATGGAAGCGCAGCAACATCAACGTTCGTGGTGCTGGCCAAGGATGCGGCCTCGGTCGATGCCACGATCGCGGCGGTCGAGGCCGCCGGCGGCACGGTCAATCGGGTCAATCGGGCCATTGGGTTGGTCACGGTGACAGCTGATGCTTCATCGTTCGAGAGTGCCGTCATGACGAAGGCCGATGTGGCCGGTGTCGCACGCAACACCCCGATCGGGTCCGCTCCGGCCGACGCCGTCAGCAGTCGCGACGCCGTCGAGCTCGAAGGTCGCAACGCTGCAGCAGCGACGGCTGCGAGCAGCGGTGGCGAGGGTGAAGGCCACGATGGGCACGATGATCAGGCCGCCGAGCCGTTGGCCGGCTTCCAGTGGGACATGCGCATGATCGGCGCGACACCGGACGGCTCGTACGACGAGCAGCCCGGCCGTCGCGATGTGCTGGTCGGCGTGATCGATACGGGGATCGACGGCAGTCATCCCGACATCGCTCCCAACTTCAACCGCAAGTTGAGTCGGAACTTCACGGTCGATATCCCCTCGATCGATGGTCCGTGCGCGGACGAACCTGATCAGTCGTGCAACGACCCGGCCGACGTCGACGAAGACGGTCACGGCACGCACGTGGCCGGCACGATTGCGTCGCCTATCAACGGCATCGGCATCGCCGGCGTCGCACCCAACGTCACGCTGGTCAACCTCCGCGCCGGCCAGGACTCGGGGTTCTTCTTCCTCGGGCCGACCGTCGACGCGTTGACCTATGCCGGCGACAACGGCATCGACGTGGTCAACATGAGCTTCTTCACCGATCCGTGGTTGTACAACTGCCGCAACAACCCGGCCGACTCGGCTGCGGAGCAGCAGGAGCAGGCGACGATCATCGATGCCACGCAGCGAGCTCTCGACTACGCCCGTTCGCACGGTGTCACGTTGATTGCCGCGTTGGGTAACGAGCATCAGGACCTGGGTGCCGCGGTGAAGACGGATAAGATCAGCCCCGACTTCCCGTTGAAGACCGAGAAGGTTCGCCAGGTGACCAACGATTGCCTCGACATGCCGCTCGAAGGCACCGGAGTCATCGGCGTGTCATCCGTCGGACCGAGCATGAAGAAGGCCGACTACTCCAACCATGGCCTCGAGCAGAACGACGTCGCCGCACCCGGCGGCTTCTTCCGCGACTTCATCGCCGACCCGACCAAGAATCGTCAGCCGGAGAACCTGATCCTCGGGCCCTACCCGAAGACCGTGGCCCTCGCCAACGGTGATGTCGACCCGGTCACGGGCGAGTCGCTGACGCCGTTCGTCGTCGCCCAGTGTTCATCGCCGACGATCGACGACTGCGCCTACTGGCAGTGGATCCAGGGAACGTCGATGGCTGCGCCTCACGCCGTCGGCGTGGCTGCATTGATCGTCAGCGAGTTCGGCGAGGGGCAGCGCCATGGCAAGGGTCGCACGATGGATCCGGCCCAGGTGGAACAGATCCTTCGTGACAGCGCCACCGACGTTGCCTGTCCCGCGCCGGTCATCACCTACATCGCGGAGGGTCGTACTGCGACGTTCGATGCGCCGTGCGTCGGCACACCGCAGCGCAACTCGATCTACGGTGACGGCATCGTCAATGCCGCCAGGGCAGTCGACGACTGATTTGGTTGATCGAGTGTTACGCGCCCACCTGAGTGGGCGCGTAACACTCGATCTTCGGTAGTGTGCGGACGTGTCGTTGTCGCCGACCCGCGAGCGGTTGATCGAGATGGCCCGGCGAGTCATCGAGCACCATCGCAGTGGGCAGATGCCGCTGGCCGACGCGATCACCACGTTGCCGGCCAGCAACTACACCGACCCGCAGCGTTGGGCCCGGGAGCGCGACCTCATCTTCCACCGCCTACCGCTGGTTGTGGCACTGACGGCCGAACTGCGCGAACCGCACGCCTACAAGGCGCTCGACGTGGCCGGTATGCCGGTGCTGTTGACGCGAGCCGACGATGGAGTGGTGCGCGCCTTCGTCAACATGTGCAGCCATCGCGGCTCGATCCTGGTCGACGAAGGGGTCGGCACTTCGCGGCGGTTCACCTGCCCATACCATGCGTGGTCGTACAACCCCAGTGGTGATCTCGTCGGCCTGTTCAAGAGCGCCGACTTCGGTGATCTCGACCTGTCGTGCAACGGCTTGACCACTCTCCCAGTCCTCGAACGATCCGGGCTGATCTGGGCGATCCTGTCGCCGGACTCGACCTTCGACATGGAGCCCTTCGTCGGTGAGTTCGCCGATCTGCTCCAGTACCACCGGCTGTCGGAGATGCACCACTACGGGACCCGGATCCTGGCGGGGCCGAACTGGAAGATCGCCTTCGACGGGTATGTCGACTTCTACCACCTGCCGATCCTGCACAAGAACACCTTCGGGCCCGACATGTCGCCCGACGCGATGTTCCATCCGATCGGCCCACACCAGCGGATCACCGGGCCCCGCGCGATCTGGTCGAGACTCGAAGAGACACCTGAGTCGGAGTGGGAGATCGAGGACCTGATCGGGGGCGTGTGGAGCATCTTCCCGCACGGTTCGGTTGCCGGCTTCGACGTCGGTGGCGAGCGGTTCTACCAGGTCGCCAGGTTGTTCCCGGGACCAACGCCCGGCGAGTCGGTGACCCATCTCGATTTTGTCTCGCTCGCCGAGCCCACCGACGAGTACCGCCACTTGGCTGACAAGCAGATCGACTTCCTCATCGACGTCGTGCGTGACGAGGATTACGCCACGGGTCTGCGAATCCAGCACGCGTTGCTGACCGGTGCGAAGAAGGAATTGATGTTCGGGCGCAACGAAGGCGGCGCCCAACACGTGCACGGCTGGATCGACAAGGTGTTGAACGCTTCCGACGCCGAGCTGGACGACCTGTTTCGCTAGCGACCGGCGCCGGCCGTACGATGCCGCCGTGCGCGTGATCGTCTATGGGGCTGGAGCCGTCGGCAGTGTCATCGGCGGCCGCTTGCGACAATGCGGAGCCGATGTCGCGCTCGTCGCCCGGCCGGCGCACGTTGCGGCCATCCGCGAGGCCGGCTTGACCTTGCGAACGGCACAGGGCAGCGAGGTGGTCGAGATCGAGGCCGTCACCTCCATCGATCAGCTCGCACCGACCGGCGACGACGTCGTCGTGATCACCGCCAAGACACAAGACACACCGCAGATTCATTCGGCGCTGTACGACTGGGACCCGAACGTCTCGGTGGTCTGCGGCACCAACGGCGTGGAGCACGAACGCATGGCACTGCGTCGGTTCTCTCGCGTGTACGCAATGGTGATCCAGCTACCCGCGCAGTTCGAGAATCCGGGCGAGGTGACCGTGCTGTGTGCGCCGTCCAACGCGATCCTCGATGTCGGCCGGTACCCGTCCGGCGTCGACGACACGGCGACCCGGTTGGCCGCAATGATCGATGCTTCACCCCTGCTGTTGTCCGAGGCCGACGACGACGTGATGACGAAGAAGTACGCCAAACTGCTTGTCAATCTCGGCAACGTCGCCGATGCGGCGTGCGGAATTGCCGGACGGCGGGCGCGAGCCACCGCAGCCGCGCTCGAGGAGGGCCAGCATGCCTACCGCGCGGCCGGCATCCGATGGGAGCAGACCCCGCAGCGCGTCGAGCACTATCAGCAGCGGGCCAAGACGATGCGGTTCGACATCCCTGCCGGCGACACCTTCATCGGCGGGTCGACATGGCAGAGCCTGATGAAGGGCGCACCGACGCTGGAGACCGACTACTTCAACGGCGAGATCATCATGCTCGGCAGGTTGCACGGTGTACCGACGCCGACCAACGAGTTCCTGCAGCAGTTTGCGGCGCGCCTGCTGCGCGGCGAGGTGCAGGCCGGCTCGGTCACCACCGATCAACTCGACGCCGAATGGGAGTCGTGGTCGACCGTCGTGTGACGGTTCAGCGAAACTGGCGGAAGCACGTCCGGATGTCGTCGACGAACAACTCGGGCTGCTCGAAGGCGGCGAAGTGGCCACCCTTGGGTTGTTCGGCCCAATGAACGATGTTCGGGTAGTCGGCCTCCATCCACGACCGCACCGGGGGCACGATCTCCTTCGGATACACCGTCACGCCGACCGGTACTGACAGGTCGACCGGACGGGCCTTGCCGAAGCTCTCCCAATAGATGCGAGCGGAGCTCGTGGCACTGTTGGTCGCCCAATAGAACATCAGGTTGTCGAGGAGCTCGTCGCGGTGCAGCACGTTCTCCGGATGGCCGTCGCAGTCGGTCCACGCCCAGAACTTCTCCAGGATCCACGCTGCTTGCCCGGCCGGCGAGTCGGCCAGGCCGTACCCGACTGTCTGCGGGCGGGTGGCCTGCTCCTTCGAATAGCCACTGTCCCAAGCCTGGTAGTTCTCGGCACCCTTGATCGCCCGCTGCTCTTGCTCCGTCGGCTCGCCGTCGATCCGTGGTCGCGTGCCCATGGCGAGCGTGATGTGGATCGCAGCGCAGTGCTCGGGGTCTTGGCCGCCGATGGAACGTGTGACCGCCGAACCCCAGTCTCCGCCTTGGGCGAAGTAGTGGTCGTAGCCGAGACGAGCCATCAGCACTGCCCACGCGTCGGCGATGCGGCCGACGCCCCAGCCGGTCGTGGTCGGCTTGCCCGAGAACCCGAAGCCCGGAAGTGACGGACAGACGACGTGGAACGCATCGGACGCCTGGCCCCCGTGTTCGGTCGGGTTCGTCAGCGGTTCGATGACCTTGTGGAACTCGACGATCGAGCCCGGCCAACCGTGGGTGATGATCAACGGTCGTGCCCCAGGGTGAGGCGAGCGTTGGTGAACGAAGTGGATGTCGAGCCCGTCGATCGCCGTGACAAACTGGTCGAAGCGGTTCAAGAGCGCCTCGCGGGCACGCCAGTCGTAGTCGTCGGCCCAGTATCG
>JANPOJ010000638.1:0-6003 GCA_031427935.1 Ilumatobacteraceae bacterium
TGCAGCAGTGTGACCAGCTCGGCAGGGCCGTCGACGACCTCGGCATCGACGTCTTCGCCTTCGGCCTGATCACCGACTTTCGAGGCGAGTTGTTCGACGGCACGAAGCGGATGCTGGAGATCGCCGACGAGCGCGTGCCAATGCAGGTCGAGGCCAGGTGTTGGTGTGGTGCGCGAGCTACGCACAACGCACGCGTCGTCAACGGCGAGGTGGTCTACGAGGGTGACACGGTCATGGTGGGTGACACCGGCACGGCGGGGGAACAGCCCCTGTTCGGCGACGTGGTCCGCTACGAGTTGCTGTGCCGCCTGCACTACCGCCAAGGCGAGCTCGGAATCTGACCCGCCGAGCTTCCGATTGATCGGGCGCGATTTCGGTAATCCCACTACCGAAATCGAACCCGTTGAGCCTGGTCGGGCGCGCTGTGAGTACTCGACTACCGGAATCGCGCCCGATGGCAGGGCCTCGCGCTCGTCGGACCCTGCGGGCCCTCAGATGTCGGGATTGATCAACCAGGACAACCGGCGCATGTCGGACTTGCGTGCGGGGAAGCTGCCGACTCGCTCGGCGACCTGTTTGCGCAGCCAAGGCATCGAGGCCGCCATGCGGGTGCCGGGGCATAGGGTCGAGCCGATGCCGCGGTGCCCGACGATGTTCGGGAACACCAGCTTCGTGGAATCGGTGGCGATGAACTCGTCGCTGCCGAGAGGGTCGATCCTGTGTCGCTGGGCCTCCCACGCCGCAAGGTGGATCAGGCTGGTGATCGCCGCGCCCGACGGCGACGTCTTCATGAAGTTGCCGATCAGAGCGATCCCGCACGAGCCGGCGTTGCGGCCCTTGGTGTGGCCGCCGATGATCGCGTTACCGCTGCCGTCCTCGCCGGTGTGCAGCTCGCCCTTGCCGTACCTACGTGCCCGCCGACCCTCGAAGATCTCGCCGTCGGGCCCGATGAGAAAGTTGTAGCCGATGTCGGTGAAGCCCCGGCCGACCACGTGGAGCTCGTACCCGAACCGCACAGTGGCCGCAGGGTTCTTCACGCTGTTGGGGCTGGCGGTGTGATGCACGACGATCTTGCGGAACGGCGCGTACCCGATCACGCGAGAGTCGCGGATCGACTCGTCGGCACCCCACTGAGCGCGAGTCACGATCGATGGTGCGGAGATCAGGCTGATCTTGGGATGCGTCGTCGCCGCGGGCTTGGACGGCGACTTCGGTTTGGCCTCGGCGATCCGGGTGTCGAAGGCGGCCCCGACGGCGATCGCGGCCGCGCCGGAGGCTGCGAGTCGTAGGAATCGTCGGCGCGGCAGCGCATCTTCGGAGATGCAAAGTTCGCACATAGGAGTCTCCTTCGGTTCAGGACTCCACCCGCCGCCAGCCGCACAGAGTAACCCGCAAACGACTCGCTACGACGGCATGCTCGCGGTCGGCCCGCAACGGTGTTGGCGCGACGCACATGCAACCCGGTACGATTCCTGCACCGTTCGGGCCAGCGTCGTCCCGTGCGCCACCTAGCCGTTCACCGACTCCGTGGAGCCAAACCGATGCGCACTCACACTCAAACGGGACTTCCCGCGCCGCAGGGTCTCTATGACCCACGATTCGAACACGACGCCTGCGGCGTGTCGTTCGTCGCGAACATGAAGGGCGTGGCCAGCCGATCGATCGTGGCCATGGGCCTCGGCGCGCTCTGCAACCTGGAGCACCGCGGCGCTACCGGCGCCGAAGCCGATACCGGCGATGGCGCGGGCATCTTGATCCAGGTGCCCGATCGATTCCTGCGCGGGGTGGCCGGGTTCGATCTCCCGCCGGCCGGCGCATACGCCGTCGGCCTGGCGTTCCTGCCACTCGACGTCACTGACGCCGAGAAGGCGCAAGAAGCGATCGGGACGATCATCGTGGACGAGGGCTTGACCGTGCTCGGCTGGCGCGACGTGCCCGTGAACCCGGGCTGCCTCGGTGCCAGCGCCAGGGTGGTGATGCCGATCTGCCGGCAGCTGTTCGTCTCCGACCCGGCAGGGGCCATGGGTATCGAACTCGACCGCAAGGTGTTCATCGCCCGCAAGCGGATCGAGCACGACCTGCCGACCGAGCAGCAGACGTACTTCCCGTCGCTCAGCAGTCGCACGCTGCTCTACAAGGGCATGCTCACCACGCCGCAGCTCGCGGTGTTCTTCCCCGATCTCGGAGACGAGCGGCTGGAGAGCGCGCTGGTGCTCGTGCACAGCCGGTTCAGCACCAACACGTTCCCGTCGTGGCCGCTGGCGCACCCATACCGGTACATCGCTCACAACGGGGAGATCAACACCGTGCAGGGCAACCGCAACTGGATGCGCACCCGTGAGTCGTTGCTGGCCAGCGATTTGCTGCCCGGCCTGGAGCGGGCGTACCCGATCTGCACACCCGGCGGCAGCGACTCGGCGACGTTCGACGAAGTACTGGAGTTGCTGCACCTCGGTGGGCGCAGCCTGCCGCACGCGATGTTGATGATGATCCCCGAAGCGTGGGAGAACCACGACTCGATGGACGCCACCAAGCGTGCGTTCTACCGTTTCCACTCGTGCCTTATGGAGCCGTGGGACGGGCCTGCCAGCGTGGCGTTTACCGATGGAACGGTGATCGGCGCCGTGCTCGACCGCAACGGATTGCGCCCCAGCCGTTACTGGGTGACCGACGACGATCTGGTCGTGATGGCCAGCGAGGTCGGCGTGCTCGACATCGATCCCGCCAAGATCGTGCGCAAGGGTCGCTTGCAGCCGGGCCGCATGTTCCTGATCGACACTGCATTGGGACGCATCGTCGAAGATGACGAGATCAAGCGCACGCTTGCCGAGGCCCAGCCCTACGCCGACTGGTTGGAAGAGGGTGTGGTCGAGCTCGGAGAACTGCCCGAGCGCGAGCACGTGGTGTTCAGCCATCAGAGCGTGCTACGCCGCCAGCAGGTGTTCGGATACACGCACGAAGAGTTGAAGATCATCGTCGCCCCGATGGCCAAGGCCGGAGCCGAGCCGATCGGCTCGATGGGCACCGACACGCCGATCGCCGTACTCAGCGAGCGACCTCGGCTGCTGTTCGACTACTTCCAGCAGCTCTTCGCCCAGGTCACCAATCCGCCGCTCGACGCCATACGTGAAGAGGTGGTCACGTCGGTGGGTGGCTCGGTTGGTCCTGAGGCCAACCTGCTGCAGCCCGGCCCGGAGAGCTGTCGCCAGCTGACCCTGCCGTTCCCGGTGATCGACAACGACGAGCTGGCCAAGATCATCCACATCAACGACGACGAGACGTACCCGGAGTTGTCGGCTGTCGTGATCAGCGGGTTGTACCGTGTCGCCGGCGGAGGGTTGGCCCTGAAGCGGGCGCTCGACGCGATCCGGGTGGAGATCAGCAAGGCGATCACCGAGGGCGCCCGCATCGTCGTGCTCAGCGATCGCAACAGCGACGACGTGTACGCGCCGATCCCGTCGCTGCTGCTGACGTCGGCAGTGCACCACCACCTGATCCGTGAGAAGCAACGCACCAAGGTCGGCCTGATCGTGGAGACCGGTGATGCGCGCGAGGTGCACCACATGGCGCTGCTGATCGGTTACGGCGCCGGTGCGATCAACCCGTACCTGGCGTTCGAGTCGATCGAAGACATGGTCCGTGAGGACCTCCACGGACTCGGCGGCATGGACCCGCACAAGGCCGTGAAGAACTACATCAAGGCTGCCGGCAAGGGCGTGCTGAAGGTGATGAGCAAGATGGGCGTCAGCACGGTCGCCAGCTACACCGGTGCGCAGATCTTCGAGGCGATCGGTCTCGGGCACGAGCTCGTCGACGAGTACTTCACCGGTACTGTCAGCCGCCTCGGTGGAATCAACCTCGATCAGGTCGCCGCCGAAGTCGCCGCCCGGCACAAGGTCGCCCATCCTCCCCGCCCGGCCGAGCGTGCTCACCGCAAGCTGGAGCTCGGCGGCGAGTACCAGTGGCGCCGCGAAGGCGAGGTGCACCTGTTCAACCCGGAGACCGTGTTCAAGCTGCAGCACGCGACCCGCGCCGGGCGCTACGACATCTTCAAGCAGTACACCGCGCTGGTCGACGACCAGGCCAAGAAGCTGGCGACGTTGCGCGGCCTGTTGGAGCTCAAGCTGGGTTCGCGTGAACCGGTCGAGATCGACGAGGTCGAGCCGGTCAGCGAGATCGTCAAGCGGTTCTCCACCGGCGCGATGAGCTACGGGTCGATCTCTGCCGAAGCTCACGAGACGCTGGCCATCGCGATGAACTCGATCGGCGGCAAGAGCAACACCGGCGAGGGTGGCGAGGACAGCGACCGGCTGTACGACCCACAGCGTCGCAGTGCGATCAAGCAGGTCGCCAGCGGCCGGTTCGGGGTCACCAGCGAATACCTGGTCAACGCCACCGATCTGCAGATCAAGATGGCCCAAGGCGCCAAGCCGGGGGAGGGCGGCCAGCTGCCCGGCCACAAGGTGTACCCGTGGATTGCTGCCACCCGGCACTCGACGCCCGGCGTCGGGCTGATCAGCCCGCCTCCGCACCACGACATCAACTCCATCGAGGATCTCAAGCAACTGATCCACGACCTGAAGAACGCCAACCCTGCAGCGCGTGTGAACGTGAAGCTGGTCGCCGAGGTCGGTGTCGGCACCGTGGCCGCCGGCGTCACCAAGGCCAAGGCCGACGTGGTGTTGATCAGTGGCCACGACGGTGGCACGGGCGCCAGCCCACTGACATCGTTGAAGCACGCCGGAGCGCCGTGGGAGCTCGGGCTGGCCGAGACGCAGCAGACGTTGCTGCTCAACGGCCTCCGCGATCGCATCGTCGTGCAGGCAGATGGACAGCTGAAGACGGGGCGCGACGTGGTGATCGCCGCACTGTTGGGCGCCGAGGAGTTCGGCTTCGCGACGGCGCCGCTGGTGGTCAGTGGCTGCGTGATGATGCGGGTCTGTCATCTCGACACGTGTCCGGTTGGGGTCGCCACGCAGAACCCCGAGTTGCGTGCCAAGTTCAGTGGCAAGCCGGAGTTCGTCGTCAACTTCATGGAGTACATCGCCGAGGAAGTGCGCGAGCACATGGCATCGCTTGGCTTCCGCACGATCCAGGAGATGATCGGCCACGTCGAGGCGCTCGACACGAAGAAGGCGATCACGCACTGGAAGGCGAAGGGCCTCGACATCAGTCCGATCCTGGCTGTCCCGTCGAACCCGTACGGCCAGACGATGTACCAATCGGTCGGGCAGGAGCACGGCCTCGAGCACGCGCTCGACCAGCAACTGCTCGATGCCTGCGAGCCGGCGATCGAGCGTGGGGAACACGTGAAGCTCGACCTCGCCGTGCACAACGTGAACCGCACGGTCGGCACCATGCTCGGCAACGCGGTGACCAAGAAACACGGGGGAGCCGGACTGCCCGACGGCACGATCGACATCCACCTGCGCGGCTCGGCGGGCCAGAGCTTTGGGGCATTCGTGCCGTCGGGTATCACGCTGCGGTTGGAGGGCGATGCCAACGACTACGTCGCCAAGGGTCTGTCGGGAGGGCGTGTGGTCGTGCGGCCCGACCGTCGCGCCCAGTTTGTGGCCGAGGAACACACGATTGCCGGCAATGTGATCGGCTACGGGGCAACGGGCGGCGAGATCTTCTTGCGAGGGATCGTCGGCGAACGCTTTTGCGTGCGCAACTCGGGTGCCACCGCAGTGGTCGAGGGTATCGGCGATCACGGGTGCGAGTACATGACCGGTGGTCGTGTCGTGGTGCTCGGGCCGACCGGGAGGAACTTCGGTGCCGGCATGAGTGGCGGTATCGCCTACGTCTACGACCCGCACGACGTCTTCGCTGCCAAGCTCAACAGTGAGATGGTGCAATTGCAACAACTCGACGATGATGACCGCGAGTTCGTTCGTACGACTGTGCAGGATCATCTCGCCCACACCGACTCGGCAGTCGCCGGTGCGATCCTCAATGGCTGGGAACACGAGATCGAGCACTTCCGCAAGGTGATGCCGATCG
>JANPOJ010000639.1:0-14766 GCA_031427935.1 Ilumatobacteraceae bacterium
CGAAGTCGACCAGTTGACCGAGACGATGAACGGTCGCGGCTATCGCGCCGAAGCATTGCACGGCGGGATGGACCAGCCACAGCGTGACCGCGTGATGGGGCGCCTTCGCGACGGCACCGCCGAGTTGTTGGTCGCCACCGATGTCGCAGCCCGCGGCCTCGACGTCGACACCCTGACCCACGTCGTCAACTACGACGTGCCGTCCGCGGCGGAGAGCTACGTGCACCGCATCGGTCGAGTCGGCAGGGCCGGTCGTCAAGGCGTCGCGATCACGCTCGCCGAGCCACGCGAGCAACGACTGCTGTTCAACATCGAGAAGTTGACCAAGCAGAAGATCGCCATCGAGCGCGTTCCGACCGTGGCCGACTTGCGCGCCCGGCAGATCGAACAGACCGTCACGGCCGTGCGCGAGGCGCTGGCTTCGGATGACCTCGACGACTACAACGACGTGCTCAACGCATTGGCCGGCGACCACAACATCCGCACGATTGCACTCGCTGCAGTGAAGTTGGCGCACGAAGCCGGCGGGGCGACGGTCGACGAGGCCGAGATCCCCGACTTCTCACACAAGGTCGACCGTGGCCCTCGACCAGACCGGCCCGATCGAGCTGGTCGTCCCGGCCAGAACGGCCCGCGCTCGGCATCGCAGAACCATCGCGGCGGTACCGTCGGCACCGGTTTCATCTACGTCGGGCTGGGTCGCAAGGTCGGCATCCGTCCTGGCGATCTCGTCGGCCTGATCGCCAACGAGAGCAACCTCAGCGGTCGCGAGATCGGCCCGATCAAGATCACCGAGCAGTTCTCGATCGTCGGGGTGCCCGAGGCACGCGTCGACGACGTGATCGAAACGCTGCGCGGCACGATGTTGAAGGGCAAGCGGCCCAACGCCCGTCGCTACACCGACTGACCGAGCCCCAGCCGTCGCACTGACTGGGCGCGCCGGCGCACCATGTACGGCACGCACATCAGCAGGTGGGCGAGCGAGACCATCACCCAGACTCGCCTGGCAGGCGTGAGCAGCGATTGGCCTTTCGCCTCGCCCAGCAGCGCCACTGCAACTGCTACGCCGATCACGCCGCAGACACGGCGGATCAGTTGGTTGACGCTGTTCGCGGCTCCCAGCGTGGCTCCTGGGAGGTCGTAGAGGGCGGCGCTGGTCGTCAGCGTTCCACAAATGCCACCGCCCATCCCCATCAACACCGAGGCGGGGAGGAACGCCGTGAGGAAGTGCGGCGAGTTCGATGCCGTGGCCGCGAACCACATCGGGCCGGAGGCGGCCACGATCGCGCTGGTGACGATCGGCTGCGTCGTGCCGACCCGGTCGGACCACCGCCCACCGAACGGCGCGCTGAACGATGCGGCCACCTGTCCGAGGGCCATGCCGACACCGGTTTCGAACGTCGACCATCCCCACACCGTCTTCAGGATCAACGGCGTCGTGACGTACCACGCGAAGAACCCGATCTGTTGCAGGCCGGAGCCGACGACGTTGAGACGGAACTGTGGGAACCCGAAGATCGACAGGTCGAGCAGCGGGTTGGCCACACGCCCGCAACGGCGGATGAAGACGACGAGCAGGACCGCCGACAACACGATCGCGCCGACCGTCGATGACGATCCCCAACCCCATCGGCCGCCTTGAGAGACACCGAGCACCAACAGGCCGAGCGCCAATGGGCCGACGATCACGCTGACCGGATCGATTGCCGCGCTCGACGGTTCGTCGGTCTGCTCGACCAATACTCGCTTCCCGACGATGAACACTGCGAGCGACATCGGCGCGATCAAACCGAACGGCAACCGCCACGAGATGTGCTCGGTCAGCAACGCCCCGCCGGTCGGTGCGACGATTGCCGCCGTCGAGCCCAGCGATCCCCACCAGCCGATCATCATGCCGCGCTTCTGCAACGGGAACTCCGGCATCACCAGGGCCAAGGCGCTCGACGTCAGGAACGCCGCGCCGGCGCCACCGATCACCCGAGCCGTGATCAGCAACGGCACCGTCGGAGCGAGCGAGGTGCACAGCGACCCGAACCCAAACAGCAACACGCCGAACAGGTAGAACCGCTTGCGGCCACGCGCATCCGACAGCCGACCGCCGATCAGCAACAGCGATGCCAGCGTGACGAGGAATCCGGTGGCGGTCCACGCCACGATCGAGCGCGGCGTCTCGCTGAACTCCTTCTCGATGGACGGGAGGGCGACCGACAACAGACCCGAGTCGAGGACGAAGAGGAAGATGCTTGCCGCAGCGACGCAGAGTGCAGTCCACGCGCGCCGGCGGCGCGCCGGGTCGGCGTCCCACGAAACGAGGTCGATCGTCGTCAATCCAAGACCGCTGCGAGGTGCCACGCCTGGCGCGTGGCGAACACCATGCGGCGAGGCGCGTACGCATCGCCGAGCAGGTGCACATGGGTACGGATGGGCTTCAGCGACCGGTAGAGGTCGTTGTTGGGAACGGCCCCACAAGCAAGGACCACGCTGTCGACGCCGTCGACCGACCACCGCCGGTTGCTGTAGCTGTGCGCCAGGTGCACACGACCCGGTTCGACGCCGACCAGACGCGACATCGGTTCGAGACGGGCCCCCTCGTTGTCGAGCCGCGCCAGGATCGCGCCGATCGTGTACTTCCCGACGAGTGGCGACGGACCGTTCGTGCGAAATGTGATCGTGACCCGATGGCCGAGGCCGCTGAGGTGATCCGCCACCGCCAGCGGAGCAGCGCGATCGTCCTCCGAGACCACCACCACGTGGTGACCGAGGGCAACGCCTCCGCCCAGCACGTCGACCGCCTGGTGAACGAACGGTTCGTCGATGCCTGGCACGTTGATCGCCCGCGGCAGGGCACCCGTCGCCAGCACGACCGCGTCGGGGTCGAACTCGCCGATGCCGTCGATCGTGGCGGCGTGGTCCAGCACCACGGTCACACCGACACGACGCAACCGGGCCTCCTGCCACCGGATCCACTCGGCAAACCGGTTGTTCATCCGCGCCTTCGCGGCCACCGCGAGTTGCCCGCCCAAGGCCGGGTTGCGTTCCCACAGGGTCACGTCGTGGCCCCGTTGGCTGGCAAGGGCGGCAAACTCGGTACCCGCCGGGCCCCCGCCGATCACCAGGATCTGCTTCGGATGCTTCACCGGCGGCAGATCGCCGACGTGCTCGTTGCCGGCATGCGGATTCGCTGCGCACGCGAACTCGAGACCCTCGACCGTGCGCCGGTCGATGCAGTCGTTGACGCCGACACACGGTCGCACCAGCTCGATCGCGCCACGACGTGTCTTGGCGACGATCGCTGGATCGGCAATGGTCGCCCGGGCGAACCCCACGAGGTCGGCGTGACCCTCCACCAACACTCGTTCCGCCGTGGCGACATCGAAGACCCGACCGACGTACACCACGGGCAGGTTCGTGGCCTGCTTGGCCTGACCGCAGAGGCCGGCCCACTCCGCCTCGCCGTACACGCCAGGCGGGATGTAGCTGACCGTGCCCCAGTTGCCGCCGACATCGAGGCTGAAGTAGTCGATGGTGCCGTCGGCCGTGAACGCGGCGAGCAGCTGCTGGCAGTCGGCCAGCTCGTAGCCGCCCTCGATCATCTCGTCGAGGCACAGTCGCAGCCCGAGCGTGATCGGCCGCTTCACCGTCGCGCGGATGGTCTCGACGATCTCGCGAACCAACCGACGGCGGTTCTCGACGCTGCCGCCGTACCGATCGGAGCGCTGGTTGGTGAGCGGTGACAGGAACCACTGCAGCACGTCGTCGTGGTTGGCGTGCAGTTCGATCGCGTCCGCGCCTGCCTCGGCGGCGAGCGCCGCAGACTCGCCGTACTCACGGATCAGCCAGGCGATCTCGTCGGTGTCGAGCGGGTGTGGGATGCGGTGGTCGGCGTAGCCGGACAACGTGGGTGATGGCGCGATCGGCATGCCACCCTGCAGCACGAACTGCACAGTGCCGAAGCCGCCGGCGCCATGCAACCGGTCGAGGTACTCGCCCATGCGTTCGACGAACTTGGGGTGGCGGAACAGGCCCGGGCCGTTGGAGCCGATGCCGGTCGGTTCGAACCCGGGGATCAGCGGGTTGCGGACAAAGGTCGGGCCGCCGCCCATCCACTGCACACCGCCCCTGACACGTTCGAGCCAGTAGCTGCAATGCCGCTCGAACAGCGCGTCGCTGTCGAGCAGTCGACCACCACCACCCGAGTGCGGCGGAACGACCAGCCGGTGGTCGAGCTGCATCGTCCCAACACGGATCGGTTCGAAGGCGTGAACCAGCGCTGGAGTCTGCATGCAAGTCACACAGTAGGTTTCAGCACCGCGCCGCACGCGGTCGACGGCCCCCTACGACGGCTCTGTCACCGGCGGCCTCAGCCGCCATTCCACCTCGCCATCGACGATGACGTTCGTGGGTCGCAAGCCGGCGCGAGCGGCGACTCCGGCCGAGGCACGATGGTCGGGATGCACGTGGGCCACGACCGACGCGGCACCGCGAGCCACGAGCCAGCGCGCCAGCGCGACCGCCGCCTCGCCGGCATAGCCGTTTCCCTGCCACTGACTGCCGATGGTCCACGCCACGAGCGCGGTCGGCGCGGTCTCGGGATCGATGACTGTCGCTTGCACCGTGCCGATCGCAATGTCATCGGCACCCCGCCGCACGATCCAGTTCAGCCAGAGCTCATCGCTCGAGCCAGATCCTTTGACCCATGCTGCGTAGCGATCACGCAACTCCTCGAGCGTGGCGGGCTGACCACCGGTGTACTCGTGGAGTGCCGGATCGGCGAGCACGATCGCCATCTCCTCTGCATCGGCGAGGCTCAGCGGATACAACGCCAGTCGTTCGGTGATGATGGTCGAGGCGTCGAACGGGCCAGGCACGCACGAACCCTAGTGGCGACAGCGGTTGGCGAGAATGGGGTCGCCGCGGCCGGCGACAATAGGGTGGAAGCGTTGTAGAGAGCCAGGAGCAAGCACGTGGGCAATCCAGACGTCACCAGAGCCGTTTTCCTGAAGCGGCGCACCGCTCAATCCGGCCCGGAGCTCGATGATTTCGAGATCCGCGACCTGAGTCTGGCTTCCCTCCAGCCGGGTGAGCTCTTGGTGCGCAACGCCTACATGAGTGTCGACCCGTCGATGCGCGGACGACTCGAGGCGACCGAGAAGCACTACACCACGAACTTCGTCGTCGACCAGCCGCTCGATGGTTCGGCGATCGGGCAGGTGATCGACAGTGCAGATCCATCGATCGCCGTCGGTGCCCATGTGCGCCATCGCATGGGGTGGCGCGATCACGCGATCATCCCGGCGAGCACCGCAACGGTGGTCGACATCGGGACTGCGCCGCTCAACACATGGCTCGGCATCCTCGGCCAGACCGGCTTCACGGCGTGGGCAGGGCTGCTGCGCACGGGCGAGTTCAAGGCTGGCGAAGCGGTGTTCGTCTCCGCGGCGGCCGGCGCCGTCGGGACGGCCGTCGGCCAGTTCGCTCGTCTGCTCGGTGCCTCGCGGGTCGTCGGCAGCGCCGGGGGCGAGAAGAAGCGGGCGCTCCTCGTCGACGAGTTCGGTTTCGACGATGCGTTCGACTACCGCGCCGGGCCGGCCGGCGAGCAACTCAAACGAGTCGCGCCCGACGGCATCGACGTGTACTTCGACAACGTCGGCGGCGAGCAGTTGATCGCTGCACTCGACGCGCTGCACGTGAATGGGCGCGTGGCGCTGTGCGGGATGATCTCCAACTTCGACGCCGAGAACCCGCGCAACGACATCAGCAAGCTGATCAACGTCGTGCTGAAGCGGCTCACCATTCGCGGCCTCATCGTGCGTGACCATGAGGACATGCGGCCGGAGTTCGAACGGCAGGTTGCAGCGTGGCTCCGCGACGGACAGGTGATCTCCAAAGACACCATCTACGACGGCCTCGAACATGCCGTGGAGGCTCTGTTCGGTGTGATGTCGGGGGCCAACGTCGGCAAGATGCTGGTCAGGCTGGATCCGTCGACGGCGTGAAGACACTGGTTCTCGGCGGGTCGGTCTTCGTCGGAAAGCGATTGGTCGGCGCGCTCCTCGACGCCGGGCACGAGGTCACCGTGTTGAACCGCGGTCACACACCCGCGACCTTGCCGGCCGGGGTCCACCATCTCGTCGCGGACCGCACCGACATCAGGTCGATGCGCACCGCGATCGGCACAAGGGAATGGGACGCGGTGTTCGACGTGTCGGGGTTCGTGATGGCCGCCGGTGGCAGCGACATCGACGACCTCGTCGACCTCTTCCACGATCGCGTCGGCGCCTACGTCTACGTGAGTTCCATCATGGCCTATGATCAGTCGTTGGTCGGCGTGTTCCCGTGGACCGAAGACATGCCGACGAATGACGACGGCCCGACCACGTACGGCGGGTTCAAGGCGATGTCGGAGCGGGCGATGCTGCGGCGGCACCACGATGCAGGCTTCCCCGTGATCATCGTCAGGCCGGCCGCGATCTACGGGCCGGAGAACAACATCTACGACATGGAGACGCCGATGTTCCTGCGGTTGCTGCAGCGGCGCCCAGTCCTGCTCCCCCATGGCGGATTGGTCGTGGGCTCGTACGGCCACGTCGATGATCTCGTCGCGTTCATGATCACGGTCGCGCCGATCCGGGCAGCGCACGGCGAGATCTTCAACGTCACCACGAGTGCCATCAGCACCCGGAGGTACGTCAGCGCGCTCGCCGAGATCGTCGGTGTCGAGCCGACTATCGTCGACCTGCCTGACGATGTACTGAATTCTGTGACCATGCCCGTCTTCGGCCACCTCTTCGGCGTACGCCACCACGCCGAGTTGAGCACCCGCAAAGCCGACGCGGTGATGCGACCGCGACACGAATTTCGTTCAGGTCATGCGTCGACGTTCGAGTGGTTCCTCTCGCAAGGCTGGGCGGATCGCAGCGAACCGATGGTCGATCCGGTGTGGCGAGCGACGTGGGATTTCGACGCGGAGGCGCGGCTGGTGTCGCAACTGGACGCACGGGCATGAGCGATCACCCCAGTGACGCCGCGCTGTGGGCATCGGTGGCCGACACGGTGCGCGGAACCCTGCTGCCCAACCTCACCGATCCGTATGCGCGCAACGCCGCGATCCAGTTGATCGGATTGGCGGTCTATGCCGGCAAGCGGGGCTCCGACCCGACCAGGCGTCGCCAGGAAGAGCTCTCCGCGGCCTTGGGCTCGGCCGCCGGGCAAGACGTGATGCGCTCGTGCGTCGCTGTGCTGGCGGATCCATACCATCGTGCCCACAGCACGATCCGCGAGATCCTCGAGCGTCATCTCGACGAGGACCTCGAAGGTGAGGCCGCGCTGCTGAAGGCCTTCCGCGGGCAGGTCGCCGATGAATGAGGGCCGCCTCGCCGAGTACCTCGGCACGCAGACCGGTGCCCCGGTCGACGTGCTTGGATCGCACCGCCTGACGGTCGGGCATTCGCGGGCGATGTACGTCGTCGAGACATCGATCGGCAAGTTCGTGGTCCGTGTCGAGCAGGGTGGCGTCTTCGGCACGTCGAGTGCTGCTGAATTCGCGATCATGCAGTCGTTGCGCGCGGCCGCATTCCCCGTGGCCAACGTTCGCTGGCTGGAACCCACCGGCGACGTGCTCGGCCAACCCTTCTTCGTGATGGATTACATCGAGGCCGAGCAACCGGTCGAGGAGCGCCAGATGGATCCGGCGACGGCTGCGTCGTTCGTGCGGACGCTGGCCAAGCTGCATTCACTCGACCCGACGGCCCACTTGCCGGCTGTCGACCCTGAACAGACCACGCACATCTTGATCGAGCACTGGCGCACCGTCGGCAAGTCGGCGGGCGGCCAGCGCGTGCCGCTGCTCGATGCCGCGGAGATGTGGTTGCACCAGAACGCCCCGAACACGAGGCGGGTCACGTTGGTGCACGGCGATGCCGGGCCCGGCAACGTGCTGAGCGCCCATGGCGAGATCCTGGCATTGACCGACTGGGAGTTCGCCCACGTCGGCGACCCGGCTGAGGATTGGTCGTTCTGTGCGTCGATGCGCGGTGCGCGCACCATGTCGCGCGACGCCTGGCTGGCACTGTTCGAGCAGGAAGGTGGGATCAAGATGACGCCGGCACAGTGGGAGTACTGGGAGGCGTTCAACCTGTTCAAGGGGGCGTGCGCCAACCGCACCTGCCTGGGCGTGTTCGAATCGGGCGCCAACCGATCACCGAACATGGCGATCATCGGGACTGCCCTGCATCACGTCTTCCTCCGTCGCCTCGTCGACATAATGCGGTAGGAACGACGCTGGTTATCTGAGTTGACGGGGATTGCCCTCCTGAGGTTTGCGGACCGATTCGACCGAAGCCGTTGGTTGGCGACTGCTGAAGGCCTGTTCAGCACCGGACGGAGTGTTCATCTGGCGGCAAGAATGCCGAAACCTTCGATCCGTACCCTGCAGGCATGGATGAAACCATGATTGTGTCCAGAACGCTGATCCTCATCGACCCGTCGAGCCCAGACGGAGAAGGTGGCCTCGACGTGCTCACCAACCAGGACCGGGCGGTCATCCTGTTGCTCACCCTCGACGGCCGCTCGGCGGCATCGTTGCGGGAGTTCGCGATTGCCGAAGACATCGACGTGTCGATGGCCGGGCTGATCTACCTCGATCAGGTGGTGTGCCGGCTCAGCATGCACACCGACGACATCGAGACCATCTCGACATCCGGCTCCGACGCGGTCAACGAGATCTTTCACGTGCTACAGCATCGACCGGTCAGCCGGGTGATCGTGCCGGCCAGCCTGCCGGGTCTGGAGGCGAACGGCTTGGCGAGGTTGTTGAAGGTCTGCCCTGTGCCGGTGGTGGTCGCTCCGCCGGCCGCCCCGGGCGCGCCCTTCCCCATCGCTTCGTAGCGCCTGCGGCAGGCCTGCCAACATGAAGGGATGACCACCCCCGTCGAGATCTCCGACCTTGTCCACCGGTACTGCGATGCAGTCGTGCGCAAGGACCGCGACCAGTGGGCGGACACATGGGCACAGGACGCGCAGTGGGATCTCGGTCGAGGACGAGTGATGGACGGCAAAGCCGCGATCGTCGACTATTGGGTCGGGGCGATGGACGCGTTCGACACCGTCGTGCAACTGGCCCACAACGGTCAAGCAACGATCGACGGTGATGCAGGCGTCGGCCGTTGGTACATCAGCGAACACATGCAGCGCAGCGACGGCACGACCGGACTGCTGTTGGCGTACTACGACGACACGTATTCGGTGGTCGAGGGCGACTGGCGCTTCGCCAGTCGGGCGATCACTATCCTGTATCGCGGGCCGGCGGACCTCAGCGTGCCCTTCGCGTCGGCGTCGTAGGCGTCCGCGCGCGCTAGGCCAGCAACGTGCCGCCGTGCACGTCAAGGACCGCGCCGTTGATCCCGCCACCTTCGTTCGATGCCAGCAGCACCGCCATCGCGGCGACCTCTTCGACCGTGTTCAGTCGCTTGATCGATGCCTCCTGCGCGTAGCCCTCGAGGAAGGCCTCGTACGTCGTGCCCATCGCAACTGCGGCTTGCGGACCGGCCGTCTTCATGATGTCGGTCTCGATCGCCCCAGGACAGATCGCGTTACAGGTGATCCCGGCCGCGCCGTACTCGAAGGCGACGGCCCGGGTGAGGCCGTTGATGGCGTGCTTGTTGGTGATGTAGTGCGACACCATCGTCTTGTTGGCCTGGCGGCCTTCGACCGATGAGATGTTGATGATCCGACCCCAACCGCTGCCCTCCATCTTCTGCAGGGCGCGTCGGGTGCCGTAGAACGTGGCGTTGAGGCACCAGTCGAGGCACTCCAGCCATGCCTCATCGGTCATCTGGCCGACGGGAGCGAACCCGCCCGATCCGCCGGCGTTGTTGACCAGGATGTCGATCTTGCCGTACCGCTCGACCGTGCCGTCGATCAGCGCGTTGACATCGGCTTGCAGCTTCACGTCACCGGCGATGAAATGGGCGTTCTCCCCGGCGCCCATCTCGGCGAGCGCCTCCGCACCTTTCTCGGGCGTCTTGCCGTTGATCACGACCTTCGCTCCTTCTGAGAGAAACGCTTCGGCGATCCCCCGCCCGATCCCCCTGGTGCCGCCGGTGATCGCAGCGACTCGACCCTCGAGCTTCATGAATCAATTTCCTTTCACGTCAAAGGAATTCCCTGCAGCGATCATGGTATGCGACCAGACCCAGCTCAGATCAGGATCCAGCCTCCGTCGACGACCAGCGAGTGCCCGGTGACGTACTCGGCCATCGGCGAGCACAGGTACAAGACGGCGTGACCGATGTCGGCGGGTGTGCCCTTTCGACCGAGCGGAATGTTGGCCGATCGCTGGCGCATCAGCGGCCCCATCAACCCCGACGTCGAGGATTCGACCGGCCACAGTGGCGGCAACTCACCGGCGTGGATCTTGTCGAGCGTCGGCACGGGCACATTCCCGGGCGCGACGTCGTTGACCCGGATCCCGTGCGGGGCCAAGTCGACGGCAAGTGAGCGGGTGAAGTGCATGACCGCTGCCTTCGCCGAGTCGTAGCCCGTACCGAGGCACGGCAACAACCCGTCGACGGAAGAGATGTTGACGATCGACCCGTGTCTCGCGTCCGCAACCATCGCCTGTGCTGCCGCCTTCGAGCAGTTGAACACCCCGACGTAGTTGACGTCGATAGACCGCCGCCAGGACTCGGTCGATTGATCGAGGATGCTGCCGGCTTCGCGATACGTGCCGGCGTTGTTGACGAGGATGTCGATCCCTTCGATCGACGCGATCACGCCGGCCGCGGCAACTGCGTCGGTCACGTCGAGCTCGACGGCCAACCCCTCGATGTCGGCCGCAACTCGCTTGGCACCCTCGAGGTCGACGTCCGCGATCGTGACCCGAGCGCCGGCGGCCGCCAGCACGCGTGCGATCCCCTCCCCGATGCCCGTCGCACCGCCGGTGACCATGGCGACCCGGCCATCGAGCGATAACAATCCCGCGAGATACGCGGGATCCGTCATGGCAGAGCGACGATGGTGACCGTGCCGTTGCTGCCGTCGACGGTGATCGTGGCGCCGTCGGGAATCCGTCGGGTGGCGTCGGGGATCGATGGCACGCACGGGATCCCCAGCTCGCGGCTGACGATGACCGCGTGGGTGCCCACCGCACCGACATTGGTGATGACCGCTCCGGCGCTGAGGAACAGTGGCGTCCAGGCCGGGTCGGTCTGGGGCGCGATCAGGATGTCGTCGACCTCGAGGCGGAACGGATCCGAGAGGTCGAGCAGCACGCGGGCGATGCCCGTAGCGACGCCAGGAGACCCGGCCACCCCCTGCAAGACATCGCCGACCTTGACCTGCATGATCGTCATCTCGCTCTTGCGCTGCCACTCCGACAGCGGTGGAGCAACCTTGTCGACGATGTACGGCGGCTCGAGGTCATAGAGCGACAGGTAGTCGACTTCGCGTTGCGCCAGCAGCGCCTTGAACGCGACCGGGTCCGCCATGAAAGCGTCGACCTCGTCGGCCAGCAGCATGCAGATCTGTCGCTTGTGGGCGAGGTGGCCGGCGTCGACCATCCGCTGGCCGAGCTCGTAGAAGCACATCCGGACCTCGGCAATGGTGCGGATGTTGTTGCATTTGCAACGCTCGCGAGCAGCCATGAAAACACTGGCCGAATGCAAAGCGGCGTTGAACGTGCCGAGCGCTTCTGGATTGTCGGCGAAGAGGGTGCGGAAGTGCTCCGTCAAGCGTTCGCGCTCTGCCGCGCCGGACGCCTCGCCGCGAACGGGATCGGCGTTGTCGTCGGCATGACGCAGCCGCTCGACCGATGACAGCACCAGGTCGGGCTTGGTCTCGTAGCTCCACGAATAGATGTCGTACTCGTTCGGCCCGCGGCTGCCGTGCTCATAGGTGAAGTCATCGACCTCGTGGAGAAACGCGATGGCGTCGGGATCGGTCGAGCCCTGCAGCCGATCGAGCAGCCCGGCGAAGCCCTTGTCGAACTCGGCCGTCAACGTCGCCGAGTTGCGAACGAGGCGCGACAGCTTGAACATCTGACCGGCGATCTGCGCCGAATCAACATCGCCGACGCCGGTGATCAGTTTGGTCGTGGCTGTGGGATCGATCTCGCCGGTCAGCGCCGTGAGGACTGCCGGGCCGACGCTGCCGCCCAGCGATGCCCACACCACTTGGGAAAACATCGCCCGCATGTGCCGCTGCAACATGCGTGCCCGCGCGACGAGCTGAGCGTTGGACTGCGTCGCGAGGTCGGGCCGGCTGTCGCGGCATGCCTTGGCCTCGTACTTCTGCAGATCGATCTCCGGCACCGAGTCGGTCGACATGATCCAGCCCATCGTGTTCGCCAGCTTCTCGCTGTGTCGCGGCGAGATGTGCCACGGCTCCTCGACGTAGGGCGGGATCTGCTGGGTGTTGTCGAAGTAGGCGTTGTCGATGGCTTGCCAGCCGGCGCCGGAGCGCACGCCGAACAGACGCGCCTGGGTCAGCGAGTTGTAGAAGTACCCGCCGAACATGCCGAAGGTCTCCGGCGGCGTGCCGTACTCGCTGCGGTCGAACACGCCCATGGCCTCGAACCCGTCGACGCAGCCGACCACCATGCCCGGCTCACAGCAGAACGACCAGCCGAGCGGGCTGACCGGGTCGGCCAGCACCTCGCCGGCGTTGCCCCGCGTGTAGTTCGGGAAGCGCTCTGTCGGAACGGTGTCTGTGATCCAGCGATCGCCAAGCATGTGTGATTGACCCCCCGGGCTGTGCCAGCGGGTGGTGCCGACAACGACGAGGGACTCTACGCTGCGCCGAAGGGCCGAGCAATGTAGGAGGCGTCCGATGCTGCTGGGGATGGACGAGTATCCCTTCCATCAGTTCACCAACACATTCGCGGCGGTGGCGGGCAGCGATCCGCAGTGGAACGACGGCCACTACGTGACGTGTTGCGACGCCGACGGAACCGTGTGCCTGACGTCGAACGTGCGGCTCTACCAGAACAACGACGTGCTCGACGGGTTCGTCTGCGTCCGTCACGAAGGCAAGCAGTACAACGTCCGCCTGTCGAGGCGGCTACGCCCGAACATGGACCACCTCGGCGTTGGACCCCTTCGGATCGAGCTATCCGAACCGATGCGCAGCCTGCGGATGGTGCTCGACGAGAACGGGGTGCTCGGCACTGAGGGCATCTCGCTCGATGTGCTCTGCCGCACGACGGCGGGTCCGCACCTCGACCCCATCGAGACCACGCGCATCGATGGCCGGTTGATCAGCGAGCGCGCCACGTACGAGGTCACGGGCGAGTGCAGTGGCTGGGTCCGCATCGGTGACCGCCGCGTCGAGTTGACCACCGCGTCGTTCTTCCGCAATCACTCATGGGGTTACCAACCCGGGCGCGGTGGGCCCCGTGCCGGTGCGCCATCGGGGGCTCCACGCCGTCTGCCCGGGCTGCGCCAGTGGATGTTGTTTTGCATGCCCGACCACGGCGGCTACTACTTCGCCGATCCTCGTCCGCGTGCCGCCGCCGGGAAGGGCGCGATCATGGTCGGCGACCGCTCGATCGCCGTGGAATCGGTCACCCACGACCTGCAGTTCTACGACGGCGGCCGTCGCTTGCGTTCCGGCACGTTCCAACTGACCGACGCAGACGGTGCGGTTCGCTCGTACGAGGTCGAGGACCTCGGATGGGTCTACTGCCAAGGTGGCGGATACTTCGGAGGCTTCGACGACGGTCTTGGTCAGGGCGTGTACCGCGGCGACTACCACGAAGAAGGCGAGGTGTGGGACGTGTCGCACCCCACGCAGATCGTCGACGAAGCGGGGAGAACGTTCGAGTTCGACCACGCCTGGGCGGAGAGCTTCGTGCGCGTCCGCCAGGGCGACGCGACCGGCCTCGGCCACTTCGAATGCGTCGTGATCACGGGCTCGTAGCGCACGCCGAGCGCCCAGGCGCCGGCAACTAGACCTCCGTGCGGGAGGGACCTGCGTCGGAGCCGACGAACATGTTCTCGGCATCGAAGCCGATGCGCGCCTCGGGGATCAGCTCGATCACGATTCGCCGCGGCGAGTCGAGGAACTTGGCGAACGCGGCTTGCTGGTCGGCGTTGTCGGGGCGCACCCGGGCAGCCAACGCTGGGTAGAACCACGCCTTGGTCTCATCGTCCTCGTGGAGCACGACCGGGCCCTTGTATGTGACGCTCTGGCTGACGCCGATGTCGGTGCCACGGCTGGTGATGGCCACGGCAGCGCGGGGCCGCCGCGCCAAGGCCGCAAAGCGCTTGCGTTGACCGCTGCCGGTCAGCCAGAACTTGCCGTCGTGGAACACGAAGTTCATGATCACGCCAACCGCGTCGCCCTCGCTGGTGGCCCACATGAACACGCACTCGGTTTGCTTGTTGAGCAGCGTCAACTCTCGCTCCGACGAAAGGACGAACACACTCACGTCTTCGTAGTCTTCAGCCATCGGTTTGCCTCCAACGGTCGGCTAGTACAACAGTCTGCTACGGCCGTGGTTCTGCGGCAGCAAGGAGTAGGTCATGTCGAACTTCACCGACAAGTCGGTCATCGTCACCGGAGGCAGCGGTGGCATGGGAATGGCCACGGCGCACGCGTTCGCCGAGGCCGGAGCTCGGGTCGTCGTCGGCGACATCTCCGACGCCGGTGCCACCGTCGCCGACGACATCTGCAAAGCCGGTGGTACGGCGGTGTTCCAGCGTGTCGACGTCGCCGACGCGGCATCGACCGAGTCCATGGTGAAGCGGGCAGTCGACGAGTTCGGCACGC
>JANPOJ010000640.1:0-3551 GCA_031427935.1 Ilumatobacteraceae bacterium
CACCGAAGTCGCCGCCGTAGGCAAGGCGCTCGCTGCCGTCCTCCAGCCGACGGCGTAACCCGTGATCCTTGAACTCCCAGATGAACCCACCCTGCAGGCCGGGGGTCGAGGTGATGGTCTCCCAGTAGTCGGCCAGCGACCCGTTCGAGTTGCCCATCGCGTGGCTGTCCTCGCACATGATCAACGGTCGAGTGCCGATCCCATCGGCGCCGTATTGGCGGATCATCTCGATCTGCGGATACATCGGGCAGGTGATGTCGCTGGCCTCCATCCCACCGTCGAGCCAGTTCTGCATCGAACGCTGCGGATGGGTGCCGTCGCCGTGCATCACACCACCCTCGTAGTGCAAGGGTCGGCTGGGATCGACCCGGCGGATCCAGCCGGCGAGCGCGTCGTGGTTCGAGCCGTAGCCGCTCTCGTTGCCGAGGCTCCACTGGATGATCGACGGATGGTTCCGGTCGCGTTGCACCATGCGCGCTCCGCGCTCGACGAACGCAGCTCGGTAGCGGGCGTCGTCGCAGATGCTGGTGTTGTAGGCGTGGCTCTCGATGTTGGCCTCGTCGATCACATACATGCCCAACTCGTCGCACAGGTCGTAGAGAGCACGCTGTCGTTCGGGTAGTGGCTGGTACGGACCGCGGTGATGTTGTGGGCGCGCATCAGCTGGAGGTCTTGGCGAATGTCGTCGGAGCTCACTGCCTTGCCGCGATCGGGTGGTGATCGTGGCGATTCACACCGAAGATCCAGATCGGTTGGCCGTTGACGCGCAGCTGGCGATCGACCACCTCGACGCGACGCATGCCGATGCGGTGTGTCGTCGTCTCGACCGGGGTCTCGTCGGGGCCGAGCAATTCGCACGTCACCTCGTACAGGTTCGGGGCTTCCGCCGACCACGGAGCAGCGGACGGCACCGTCCATCGGGCGGTGGCCACGTGGCCCGTGAAGACGTAGGGAACCGCAAATGCGTGCGGAACCGCCGACGTCTGCGGCTTGCCGACGAGACGACCCTTGGGAGTGTGCAACGTGATGCGCACGGACCACCCCGCGTTCGGCGTGGCGACGAAGCCGATTTCGGTCGTGACCTGCACGCTGCCCCCACCGGTGGCGTGGTCGAAATCGGCTTCGCAGCGAACATCGGCGATGTGGACGAGTGGTCGGGACTCGACGTGGACAGAGCGGTGAAGCCCGGCCATCCACCACTGGTCCTGGTCCTCGATGTAGCTGCCCGCGCTGTACCGGATGACGGCGATGGCGAGGTCGTTCGTCTTCCCGGCGACCACGTGGCGCGACACGTCGTACTCACTCGGCAGGCGGCTGTCGGTCCCGTACCCCACGAACACGCCGTTGACGTACACCGCGTGCACGCTCTCCGCCCCGCCGACGTGCAGCACGATCTGGGTGCCCTTCCATGAGCGAGGCACGGCCAATGTGGTGCGGTACAGCCCGGTGGTCACCCGCTCGGGCAATGCCGGCGGCGGGCCGGCAAACGGCATCTGCACGTTGGTGTAGTGCGGGTAGTCGCCGGTGTCCTGCATCGTCCAGCTGCCGGGAACGGTGACCTCTTTGATCGCTTCGCTCATCGAGGAGGGCAACTCGCCGGTGAGGGCCGATTCGGGCACGACATCGGGATGGTTGAACAACGCGAACGACCACGTGCCGTCGAGCGAGCGCTTCTCGGTGCGGGCGATCGGCACGTGCATCGGCAAGCGGCCGATCGCCGTGATCGTGGGATCAGTCCACGGTCGGAAGTGTCCGATGACGGGCAGCATCAGCGGTCGGCTTCCTTGGCCGACCCGAGCAGTGACGAGCTCACCCCTTGCTGGCGCCCAGCGTCAACCCGCTGATGAACTGCCGCTGCAGGATGAGGTAGACGAACAACGTGGGCATTGCGACGATCATCGACGCTGCCGCAACGAGGTTGTCGTTGGTGAAGAACGCGCCGCCGAGGTTGGCGATCGATGACGTGATCGGGCGCTCGTCACCCTTGTTGATGAGCACCACCGCCCAGAAGAAGTCGTTGTAGAGCCAGGTGAACTCGAGCGTCGCCAGCGCGGCGAGCGCCGGCCGGCAGAGTGGAAGAATGACTTGGAAGAACGTGCGCGGCACGCTGGCTCCATCGACGAGCGCCGCCTCGTTGAGCTCCTTCGGAATCGTCTTCATGTAGTTGCTGAGCACGAAGGTACAGAACCCCGTCTGGAATGCGACGTGCACGATGATGACGGCGATCTTGGTGCCGAGCAGACTGCCCGTGTTGGAGTCGCTGATCGCATCGGGCCATGGCACCGCTTTGAAGAACAGGAACAGCGGCTGGAACAGCACCGGCGCAGGCAGGAGGTTGCCGGCCGTGAACAACAGCAGCAGGGCGACGTTGAATCGGAAGCTGAAGCGGCTGACGGCGAACGCCATGAGGCTCGACATCAACAAGATGAGCACGATCGATGGGAGCACGATGAACGCGGTGTTGAGGAACGTCTTGCTCATGTTGCCCTGCTTGAAGGCAGCACGGTAGTTCGAGAAGCCGAGCGAGTCGGGCCAGGAGAAGATCCCCTTCGTCTGGGTCTCGCCGTATGGGCGCAGCGATGCGTACATGGCTCCGCCGACTGGAACGAGCCAGGCCAGCGCCAAGGTCGTGAGAAAGCCGTACAGGAGCACGCGCAACGGCTTGGAGTAGCCGGGCTTGCGTTCCACCAGGGTCAGTTGCGCGCTCAAAACTCGTTCTCCCGGTAGTGGTTGACGAGGTACCAGACGATGAAGCCGAGACAGAGCGCCAGGAGAACGACGCCGTAGGCCGAGCCTACTCCGACGTTGCCGCCGCCTTCACCCGTCAGGTTCTTCTTGACGAGCACGCCCATCACCGACGTGCCGACCGGCTCCTTCAGGGCCACGATGATGTCGAAGGCGCGCAGCGCCTCGATCACTGTGATCACGAACACGACGACGTTGATCGGCTTCATCACCGGGAAGACCACGCGGTGAAAGCTCTGCCATTCGTTGCAGCCGTCGATCGATGCGGCTTCACGAAGCGATGGGTCGACGCTCTTGAGCCCGGCGAGGTAGAGCACCATGACGTACCCGATGTGCCGCCACGCCATGGCCACGAGCAGCGCGGCAAAGTTCTTCGACAGACCCAACGGGTTGTCGAGGAATGGGATGTGCAGGGTGAAGACCTTGTCGGCGTTGCCGACGAAATCGATGGGCCTGTCGCGACCCAGGTTGAACAACCCTTGAGCCTGGCTGAACATCACGCTCTTCCAGATGAACCCGACGACTGCCAGTGACAAGACCACCGGCAGATAGAACACGCTCTGATAGATCGCTGTACCCCGAACCCCCTTGTCGAGCAGGTAGGCGAGCAACATTCCCACGGCGCTGCAGATCGACAGCCAGACCAGCAGCACGAGGTTGTTGAACAGCGCCGGGAACAACTTGTCCTCGAGCACCGTGAAGATCGTCCAGTAGTTGCGGAAGCCGAGCAGCTGCCAGGTGCCAAGCTTGAGACCGTCCCACTTCGTGACCGACAGCAGGATCGTCGAGATGGCCGGTACCCAGAC
>JANPOJ010000641.1:0-3412 GCA_031427935.1 Ilumatobacteraceae bacterium
GTGTCGTGAGCGGAGACCCGGCCGTAGTCGACGGAGATCGTGAAGCGGTCTGTCACCGTGGGGATCAGCGGCGTCGTGGTGGTCGTCGCCGGAGTGGTCGTCGTGGTCGTGGTCGTGGTCGAGGATGTCGAGATTGGTGACGTCGTCGTCGTCGATTCCGGTGACGTTGTTGTTGTTGTTGTTGTTGTCGTCGTCGTCGCCGGCGTGGTGGTGGTCGAGATGGTGCTGGTCGGGGTCGTCTCTGGAGGCGGATCGAACTGCGTTGCCGAGGTGACGACCACGTCGACGGTGATGATCAGGATGGAGGGGTGCTGGGCTGCACCATCGCTGCGCGGGGTGGTGCCCGCGGTGCTGAAGGTGGAGGGCTGGGCTTGTACGTGGGATTTGAACGTCACCACGTGATCGCCGACCGTGAACGTCGCGGTGGCCGTAGTGTCGAGCGCCGTGCCCGGGGTGATGTTGACCAGGCGATACCCTGCGCCATCCCACAGCTGCAGCTGCATGGTCGTCGTCCCGGTCGTCAGGTCCGGAGGGACCATGGTGTAACCCGACACTGCGGATGCCTTCGCCGAGAAGGCGCCGACCTTGACGGCGCCGTCGAACCCGTCCGGGGCGTGCTCCAGATCGAACACGCGCATCGCCGGAGCCACGAGTTGTGCGGAGGCTGTGACGATTCCATTAGCGCTCGGATCGTGGTCGATCGATGCGCTCGGTGACCACGCGCCGGCCAGCGCCCACAGGCTTCCCTCGAGCTTGCCGACGCCGTGGTCGCTACGGAAGTCGGCCGACGACCCCGACGTCGTCGTCACAGAGGATTCCGCCCACGGCAACCCGTCGTTGTCTCCGAAACCGCACACGCCGCAGGCGTCGGTGCTGGCGCGCGACGTCATGGTGCCGGCCGGAGTATTGACCGTCGTGCCACCAGGAGTCGCCAAACTGGCCGCGACGAAGGTCTGACCGACACCCGCGACCCAGTTGCCTGCCTGCGAGGTCGAATCGTTGTCGGCCACGCTTTCGAGTGTCTGATGAGGGCATTCACCAATGTCGCCGCCCGCACCGCTGCACGTCGTCGAGGCGATCGGCCCCGCCAGTAGGTCGACGTAGCTCGTCGCGCTGGCCGCCGCCGCGATCGAGGTTCGAAGCGTCGATGCGTTCGTGTCGACGCGCACCCCCGGCAGCAACATGTGCACGTCGTCGAATGTGTCGCCGCCCAGGGTGCCGCTGACGCTGATCAGCCCGCCGGTCGCTTCGGCCTCGCCGCTGCTAGCCGGGTACGAGGCGTAGTCGAGCGGGAACACCAGCGACGAGAAGCGCATCGTGTGCCTTGGTGCCACCGCCGGCCACTCGACGATGACCGTGACTCGGCGATAGCCGGCCGCGACCGCTGTCACGAACGTGCGCAAGGCGAACGTCGTGCCCACCGTGGTGAGCGTGGTGCGGTAGGGCGTGGTGCCTCCGAGCACGATCGGTTCACTTTCGAACGTCAGGTTCGGCGCCGTCCCATGCACCAACGGATCGACGGCGAGCCCCGTCAGGCTCATCGCCACGTTGGAATACGCAGCGCCCTGCAAGTTCTCGATCGTCTGCTTGGCCAGCGAGACGCCGATCGTGCGTTGCCGGCTGGTTGTCACGCCTTGTGCGGTTGCCCCCAACGTGCTCAGCAAGCCGAGCAGCGCGCCGACGATCACTGCCATCGCGATGATCTGTTCGATGAGGCCGAAGCCCGTGTCCGCCGGGAACATCCGGCTGCGATGGTTGGCGCGAGGTCCCACACCGTTCGTGTCGGCCAACCGGTCCGGCCGATGACTGCTCCTTCACCACGTGGGGGAACCGTTGTCGGTGGTGCGTCGAAGAGGCCGACTACAGCGTGCGAGAGCGAGGAGAACGGCCGATGGCCGCAACTGCAGTCGGATTGGACGTCGGCACCAACGCCGTGCGTGCCGTTGAGATCGAGCTCGGCGACTCTCCGCTGATCCGGCGGATGGGTCAGGTCGGCCTGCCCGTCGGCGCAGTGGTCGACGGCGAGGTCGCCGATGTCGGTGGCGTGTCGATCGCACTCCAACAGCTGTGGACCCAGGCCGGCTTCACGTCGCGCAAGGTCCGGGTGGGCATGTCGTCGGCACGAGTGATCGTTCGAACGCTCGAGATGCCGCGCCTGTCGCACGACGAGCTGATGTCGACCATTCGGCTCCAGCTCGACGACTACGTCCCGCTGCCGGCCGAGGAGACCGTCTTCGACATCAGGGCCATGGATGGGCCCGAGCCGAGCAACGAGACCGTGCACCTGCTGCTGGCCGCGACGCACCAGGACGCCGTGCAGCCGTTGCTGATGGCGCTCCACGGAGCGGATCTCAAGGTTGCCGCCGTCGATGTCATTCCGGCGGCGTTGGCGTTGGCCTTGACACACGCCGAACCCGATCAGGACGAGAGCGTCGATGTCGTGCTGTCGATCGGCGCAGGGACCGTCGTCGTCGTCGCGGCACGAGCGGGCGAACCACTGTTCTCGCGTACGCTGACGAACGCGTGCGGTCGACGAACGACCGAGCGGATCGCCAGCCAGCTGGGTATCCCTGAGCTGGAGGCCGAGCGCTACAAGCGTCTCGGTGCCACGGAGGACCCCACCTCAGCTGTGGCCCTGCGAGCCAGCGAGGACAGCCTCGGAGAGCTGATCTCCGAAGTGCAGGCGTCGCTTGCCTTCTACGCCGAGCAACCCGGCTCGCGCCACGTGCGCCGACTGCTCGTGACCGGAGGCGGCTCGCAGCTGCCCGGTCTGACGTTGGCGCTCAGCGATGCGCTGGGCATCGACGTGGAACGCGCAGACCCGTTCGCACGCGTTCGCATCGGGAACACCGGCTTCGAACCAGCCGACCTTCCGTTCCTCGCCCCATACATGGCAGCGGCACTGGGTGTTGCGCTCGGCCAGGCCCGGCCGAAGGACAGGCGAATCGACCTGACCCCCGTTGCCCGGCGACCACAACGTGCATTCGGCGCGCGCCGGCTGCTGGTCAGCGCTGGAGCAGTGATCCTCGTCGGAGCGGCTGGGGCACTGTACGTGCGCACCGGAAGCGAGATCGCCGGCGAACAGGACCAACTCGCCACGTTGGATGCGCAACTCGCGGACTTGCAGACGCAGATCGCGGCTCGGGCGCCCGCGGCCGGTCAGGTATCCGATGTCGGGATCGAAGCGACCCCTGAAGCAGTCGAGGCCAGTGTTGCGACGACCAACATCGATTGGCTGGCGGTCGAGCGCGCCATCGAGGACAGCGGTGCTCCGCTCGGCGTGGTGGTCTCCTCGATGCAGGGCGTGCTCTCTCCATCGACGGCTGTTGTCGCGACGCCCGGCTCGGTCGCTCCTCCGGGGTCGCTGACGCTGACGGCGACCGCTCCCAGTCTCCCAGCGGTCGCTGACTGG
>JANPOJ010000642.1:0-3283 GCA_031427935.1 Ilumatobacteraceae bacterium
CCTTGCGACGGCTGAGATCGAACGGCTTGCCGTCGAGCGTGGTGCTGACGACGGCCGGCGCCGGTTTGCCGTACAGGAACGACGACGTGACGTCGGGCTTGTCGGCCTTGCTGTTGGCCAGCACGACGAACAGCGCGGCCAGGACCGCCGCCACACCCAGCGAGACGAACGGAGCCAGCCGCCGGCCGCCGCGCCGGGCAGTCGCCGGCTCGGGCATCGACGGCTCAGACACCAGCAGGCTCCAGTTCGATCGGGGCAGAGACCGGGTCGGTCGGCACACGGCGGCGTCGCCCGGGGAAGCCGGCCAGGACGGTGCCGGCAGCCATCAGCATCCCACCGATCCACAGCCACACGACCAACGGCTTGATGAAGATCTTGACCGGCGCCTCGGTGCCGTCGAATCGCACACTGGGCTCCAGCGTCAGGTACAAGTCGTTGAACACGCCGTTGCGAACGCTGGGTGTTGGCACCTTGGTGCCGAAGTTGGTGAACGTCGTGATCGCCGGCGCATAGGCCTGGCCGCCATCGATCTTGATCAGCGCCTTCACGCCGGTCGAGCGGGCATCGGTGAACTGCTGCAACCTGACCAGCTCGAACGAATGCCCGCCGTACGACACGGGCACCCCGGGCTGCAGGGTGAACTCGGCGACCCTCGTGTAGCTGTTCGATGCAGCCAAGGCGATCGCGATGATGATCACGCCGAGGTGCACGACCATGCCGCCGTTGGCCCTGCCGATCAGGCCACGCCAACCCTGGCGACGCAGCGCCAGCAGCAGTTGCCGCATCGCCGCGCCACCGGCGAATCCGCCGAGGAAGAAGGCCAGCAACGGGGCGAACCCATCGGCACCGACCAGGACCGTCACGGCCAACGCGCCCGCACCGCACCACGCCGGCCAGAACAGGCGGTCGCGCAGCAACTCGGTGCTGGCCTTGCGCCACGGCAACACCGGGGCGACGGCCATGAGGAACAACAACGTGATCCCGATCGGCATCGACAACCGGTCGAAGAAGGGTGGCCCGACGGCGATCTGGCGATCCTGCAGCGCCTCGACGATCAGCGGGAACACCGTGCCCAACAACACGATGAACGCGAACACGGTGAAGATCACGTTGTTCGCCAAGAACGCTCCCTCGCGTGACACGGGCGAGTCGATCGCCCCCGGCGATCGCAGCCGGTCGCCGCGCCACGCGATCAATCCCAACGAGACGGCCACGATCACGCCGAAGAACCCCAACAGGTACGGGCCGATCGTGCCGTTGCTGAAGGCGTGCACGCTCTGCAGCACGCCGCTGCGGGTGATGAACGTGCCGAGGATCGTCAATGAGAAGGTGGCCACCAGCAAGCTGATGTTCCACACCCGCAACATGCCACGACGCTCCTGCACGAGCACGGAGTGCAGGTACGCGGTGCCGGTGAGCCACGGCAGGAAGCTGGCGTTCTCGACCGGGTCCCAGCCCCACACGCCGCCCCAGCCGAGCACCTCGTAGCTCCACCATCCGCCGAGCAGGATGCCGACGGTCAAGAACCCCCAGGCGTACAGCGCCCACCGACGAGTGGCCACCAACCAGCCTTCGCCGACCCGCCCGGTGATCAGCGCAGCGATCGCGAAGGCGAACGGCACGGTGAACCCGACGAAGCCGAGGTACAGGATCGGTGGGTGGAACAGCACCAGGATGTGGTTCTGCAGCAATGGGTTGGGGCCGAGGCAGCAGCGGTTGAAGTCGGGGATCGGGCCGGTCTTGAACGCGTCGATCGGGCCGAACGACAGCAGGAAGAAGAAGGCAGTGACCACGAACATCACGACCAGCGCCCACGCCACCAGCGGATCGTCGAGGCGTCGTCGGTTGCGGCGCATGATGACGGCCGTGTAGATCGCCAGGATCATCAGCCACAGCAAGATGCTGCCTTCCAATGCACTCCACAACGCTGTGACGTTGAACAACACCGGTGTGTCGCGGGAGCCGACCTGCTGGATGTAGGCGAGCGAGAAGTCGCGGGTGATCAGGGCCCGTTCCATGATGGCCACCGCGACGACCGCACTTGCCAACGACATCCACGCGTAGTTGGAGATCGAACGAAGCAGGCGCCGATCCCCGGTCACGGTCGCGATGCCCAAGCCGAGCGCGCCGAACGCGCTGGCCGCCAGACCGATCACGAGGGCGGCGTGACCGATGAGCCCGTTCAGGCTTGTGGCTGCGAACATGCCGCTGACTTCGAGGGGTCGAGGCGATCAGGGTTCTTGGCCGCGTACTCGTTGCTGTGCTTCACCTCGAGCTTGTCACCCTCGAACACAGCCCCCTCACCAGGAACAGGCGTATCGAGCGAGCCATGGACCACGACGGGGATGCACTCCTGGAACAGGCCGCCGGGATCCCCCTCGTAGTGCACCGGCATCGTGACCCCGTTGAACGCGATCACGAAGTCGGTGACCGCACCGTCTTTCTTGACGGTGCCTTCCTCGACGGTGCCCTGGATGCGCAGCCGCCGACCGGCTTCACAGCCGCTCTTGTGGCCCACCTCGTCGACGTTGCAGTAGAAGTCGATGGCCGACGTGAGGAACTTCGTCACGACCACACCACCGGCAATCAGCACCACGACCAACAATGCCACAGCACCCCAGTTGCGGCGCCGCGGCGGCAGCGTGGCGGTGGTCGTGGTAGTGCGCGGGCTCAGGTCCACGGACGGTCTTCCGGTGGCAGTCGCTGGGCAAGCGTGCGAGCGCGGCGGAACATCGCCAGGGTCAACACGCCGACGCCGCCGAAGGTGGCGATGTAGCTGATGATCACGAAGGTGGTCTCCACTACAGGCTCGCTTCTTGACGTCGCTCGGCGATGGCGAACTCCAGGCCGTGGTCATCGAGCGCGTCCTGCATCGCCAGGACTCGCTGGCGGTGCAGCACCAGCCACGCGTACAGCAACGTGAACACGATCACCCCGATGAACAAGCTGAACAACATCAGGTTCTCCAGCTTGCCCTTGGCGATGCTCTCTTGCTGGTGCAGGGGCCGCCACCATTCGACGCTGAAGTGCACGAGCGGGATCTCCAGCACCGACAGCAGCGCCACAACAGCGCTGCGCCGGGCGCGTTGTTCGTGGCTGCCACCCAGGCCGCGCACGGCGAGGTAGCCGAGGTACGTGACGAACAAGAACGCGGTGGTCGTGACCCGCGAGTCCCACACCCAGTAGACGCCCCACGAGATCCGGCCCCACAGGCTGCCGGTCAGCAACGTGATGCCCATGAACAGCACCCCGACCTCGGCACTGGCGCCGGCCAGGCGATCCC
>JANPOJ010000643.1:0-3721 GCA_031427935.1 Ilumatobacteraceae bacterium
CAACGAGTGGGCGACGACCCGATTGCCGTGCAGCACGACGACGGGTTCGTCGGCTGTGGCCTGGGCGGCGACCACGGCCCAGTTCGGGCACCACAACACTCCGAGTCGTGGAGCGATCGATCGCATCGTTGTCGCCACCCCAGCAGATTAGCGAACGTCTGTTCGATGATCAAGGGCTACCCGGTCACGGTGATCGCGGTGACCATCGCGTCGATCACGCTGTGCATCACAGCCGGGTCGTCACCGACATCTACGCCGCCTGAGTCCCCGGGGCCAGGCACCGAATCTCCGGTGCGGAAGTTTCGTGCCGGGCCCCGCCTCCCTTACGTGATGGGCACGCCGGTGATGGTCACCGGTGAGTGCAGGGTGTAGTCGAGCTCGTCGGATTGCAGCACCCCGGCCGGCGTCAACGCGTCGATCACCTTCGGCACCGTGTTGGGGTCGGCCGTGCAGTGCGGGTCGGCGCTGGCCGTGGCGCAGACGCCGAAGGCGAAGGCCTGCGGTGTGGCCGCGAACGATCGGGCCTGGTCGGGGCTGAAGCCATCCTGGCCGGTCTCGACCACGGTGAACTTCCACCCCGGGCCCGGTTGACCGAGTGCAGCCTTGGGCACGCTGAACGTGATGAAACGCGACAACGAGTTGGCCCGGATGTTGACCGTGCCCAGCGTGCTACCGGTCGCATTCTCGAACCGCTGCCCGAAGCCTTGTACCTGGATCAGCGTGCTCCAGGCGGAGTCCGGCGCTATCTGGAAGTTGCGGGACGGGTGGGCGGCCGCCGTCAAGGTGTTGACCGCCGCAGGATCGTGGACGTAGACGTCGATCAACTGCGCGCCCAGCGGGCTGCCGAAGGTCGGTGACTGATTGCGATTCTGCACGCGGAAGATGATGTTGGTGCCGTCGTCGAAGACCTGGAAGCGCTGCATGTCCCACGCACCGGGCTGGAAGTCGCCGAAGGTTGCGTAGGCGTAGTTCCCGGGGCCGTTGTCGTCGCCGCCGGGATCGGTCACGTCGAGCAACGACGTTCCGGGCACGAAGTCGAACAGGATCGTGCGCGTGACGTGGGCGGTGTCGCCCGTGGCACTGGTGGCCGCCACGTTGACGATGCTGACACCGCCGGTGATCGGTAGGTCGACGGTGAACGAACCGTCGGCTGCGGCGACGGTCGACGCTGATGTGGCCGCCATGTTCGCGTCGGTGTTGGTCACCCGCACGTCGACCTGGTTCCCCGGCCTCGGTGGTGCCGCTGACCGTCAAGGGTGAACCGGAGACGGCGGTGTTGTCGGCAGGAGCATCGACGGTGAGCGTCGTCTGGCCCTGCGTGTTGGTGACGTAGCGCTCGACGGTGTTGGCCGGTTGGTCGACGAGTCGGCCGGCACGTAGATCGGCGGCGAGGCGTACGAACGAGCCCGCCGACCACACCAGCGGCGAGGCAGAACCGGCCGGCTTGCCGTTCTCGAAACCGATCGAAGCAATGGTCGGGTCGGTGCCGAACGATGATGCCGCCAGATCGGGCTGCTCCCAGCTCTGCTCGGCGATCAGCCCGACGCCCGACGAGAACTGCGCCATCGCATCGAGCAACTGCGCGGCGGTGGCCGTGTCGCCGGTCTGCAACGACTGTTCGGCGCGCTCTGCGGTCAGCGCCGGCCACAGGTGACCGGTGCCCTTGCCGCTCGGCGCCCACGGGCTGCCGGTCACGCCGTCGTCGCCGTACCCGTCGCCGTTGTAGCGGTGCCAGCCCGGCCCGCTGTCGGTGTCGCTCCTGATGGTCGCGTCGACGACGCCCAATGAGTTGGCGAAATCGGGATCGGCGGCGGCGAACATGCCGAGACGCGACAGCTCGAGGAAGCCGGCGTCGATCACATCGCGCTGGTCGAGCGTCGGCCCGCCGTTGCCCACGTTGTACTGGACAGCAGCATTCGGATCACCGGCCTTGGAGAGGCGGATGAAGTACGGATCGGGTGATTTCGATCCGTTGGTCGTCACCGTCCAGCCCTTGATCGAACGCTGGTAGTCGTCGGCCACGGCGCGCCACAGGCGCGCCGACTCGGCGTCGCCATTGATGTCGGCGATGTCGGCGGCCGCCAGCAACCCGGCGATCTCGGCGGCGATCGTCGACGGCGAGAAGCCCGATTGCTCCTCCCACCGCTCGGAGCCGAACGACGGCCCACGGGCGACCACGAAGTTGGCGGCAGGCTTGATGTGCTGCTCGTACAGCGTGGCGTCGGTGAGGCCGAGCTGGTGCGCCATCAGGATCGGGTAGGCGACCTCGTCGAGTTGTGTGCCGAACGAGTCGGGCGCGGTCTTGCCGTTGACGAGCGAGTTGCGCGGCATCGAGCCGTCGGCTTGTTGTTGATGCTCGAACAGGAACAGCGTCGCGTCACGCGCCGTCTGGCGATCGCCCGCTGCCATCAGACCGGTCCATGCCTCGTACAAGTCGCGCGAGAAGACCTCGCGGTACGAGCCGAAGTAGGTGTTGTTGGGGTCGCCGGCCGACACCGCCTGACCCCACGGCGACGACAGACCGGCCACGATCGCGCCGGGGAAGGTCTTGTCTTCGGCGGCCTTCACGACGTTGATGCTGAGGTAGTAGGCGTCGCGCAGCTCGCGCATGCGGGCGCGGCTGATACCGGGCAGCGAGCGCGGCGGCGGGTTGAGCTTGTCGTCGTAGCGCTGCCACCCCTTCTCGTAGTCCTTGCGGATGTGCTTGAAGTCGCCGCGCAGCGATGCCTCGGCGGTGGCCACTGCGGAGGCCTGCGTGGCGCCGAAGCCGAGGGCGAACGTGACCGCATCACCGTCGCCGCCGCCATCGTGATGGCGGCTGCGCTTCACCTCGGCGACCTGCACGATGTTGCCGGTGTCGGCCGATTCGTTGACAGCGGTCAGCGTGTGGCCGGCGTCGAGTTGGGTCAGGCCGTCGCTGGCTGCGCCGGCGAATCCGCTGGTGACCTTGGTGAACGGGCCGTCGAGCGCGGCGAACACCGGTTGGGCGTAGTCACGGTTGGCCGCGTTGGTCGCCGTGTTGGTGTCGTAGGCCACCGGGATCGGGTGCCCGGTCGAGGTGTCGGTGACTGCCGAGTCGGCACCGCCGTTGCCCGGGCCGCCGCCACCGTTGCCGTTGACGGTCGGGTCGAAGCGGACGTAGAGCTTGAGAGGACTCGGGTCGTGGCTCGACTTCTTCGCCGTCACGAGTCGCGTGCTCATCAGCAACGTGGCGCGACCGGGGTCGGTGACGTAGTCGGTGATGATCGAGTACTTGCCGCTGCGCGCCGTGCTGGTGACGCGACACGACATGCCGCTGCGGTCGAGCGCCGTCGCCGTCGACACCATGTCGCGGGCCTGCAAATCGGTGAAGGTGGAGCCATCGGTGACGATGTACTGCAAGGTCTCCACATTGGTGTTGTCGATCGTCGGGTAGTACACGTCGCTCAACACCCCGCCGGCGACCGTGAACCAGACCTTCGACGAGGTCGTGCGTGACGTGCCGAGACAATCCTTGCGAGCGAGGTCGAAGTGCGAGAGCGCACCCGGTCCATCAGCTGCCGGGGATGCCGACACCGGCGACGCCGAGATCGTGGGAAGACCGAGCACGACCAGCGAGGCAGCGATCAGCAAGGAGGCGAGCAACTTCATATCGGAGTGTGTGATTGGCGCAAATCCCCATGATTCTACAATGCCCTCTCCGGATTCTCCCCATCACCGAAGCACCCAATGACCAAGCCCG
>JANPOJ010000644.1:0-1595 GCA_031427935.1 Ilumatobacteraceae bacterium
GTCGCCTCGGCCGCCCTGCAACGATCGAAGTTCGGGATCACCACCGAGGTCGTGGGCCTCTACGCGATCTGTCTGTTCGTGGCCCTCGCCCTTGCGGCCATCTGCGTTGCCGCGACCGGTGGCTCGTGGACCAACGTGTACACGGCAATCCTCGACGGCAGCATTCGCAAGCCCGGCCGTTGGGGACTGACCCTCGGCGTCTCGGCTCCGATCCTGCTCGTCGCACTCGGCACCATCGTCAACGGGCGCGCCGGTCTGGTGAACATCGGCCAGGAGAGCCAGCTGGTGATCGGCTCGTGCTTCGCCGCGTACGTCGCCGTCCGGCTCGGTGGGCCAGGGCCGTTCGCGCTGATCGTCGCCCTGCTCTGCGGTGTGATCGGGGGCGCTCTGTGGGCGGGCATCGCCGGGGTCCTGCGCTACTACCGCAACGTGCCCGAAGTGCTCAGCACGTTGCTGCTGGGGACTGTGGCTGCCAACTTGATGGGCTGGGGATTGCGCAAGCCCTGGCTCCTCTTGGCCCCCGCAGCCGGACGCGCCAACCGCAACCAGGTCAGCGAACCGTTGGCCGCCAACACCCGCATTCCCAGGGTCACATGGTTCGGCAACGAGTTCCCGATCAGCGTGTTGATCGCCTTGGGGCTGACGCTGATCGTGTGGGTGGTGCTCGATCGATCGGTGTTCGGCTTCCGTCTGCGAATGCTCGGGCGCAACCCCAGGACCGCGCGACGATCGGGCGTCGCCGAGCGTCGCTACGGCATCGGCGCGATGCTCGCTTCGGGCGGCTTCGCCGGTTTGGCCGGCGGGGTGATGCTGGCCGGCGGCGACTTCGGGAACTACCAACTCGTCGCCAACTTCGGCGCAGGCATCGGCTTCGCCGGGCTGCTCGCCGCACTCGTGGCTCGCCAGCGGGTCATCATCTTGATCTTCGTCGCCTTCCTGTTCGGGTGCATGCGCACCGGATCCGGGTTCCTGCGCGCGACTGGCGTGTCTGGCCGCATCGCCGATGTGGTGCAGGGCCTCCTGGTGCTGGCGCTGCTGTTGCCGCCGGCGATCCTCTACGTCCGCGAGCGTCGCCGGGCCCTCTCAGCCTCGAGCAGCAGGGTCTAGCGATGGGCAACTTCTTCTCCGCGCTCGGCGACATCGCCTCCAACGAGAGCGCCTACCGCAACGCCATCATCGCCGCTGTCGTGCTGCTGTTCGCCGCCTCCGGCGAACTGATCGCCGAGAAGGCCGGCACCATCAACATCTCCCTCGAGGCGATGCTGCTCGCCGGCGCCTTCGCCGCGGCAATCGGTGTCGACATCACCCACTCGACGTGGATCGGCATGCTGTTCGCGGCAATCGCCGGGCTGCTGGTCGCCGCCATCCAGGCCAACATTAGCCACCGGCTGCCCGCCGACCAGTTCGTCGTCGGCCTGGTACTGTACGTGCTCGTGCTCGGCCTGGTCGGCTTCCTGACCAGTTCGATCAACCCGAAGTCGTCGGTCGTCGGTCGCTTCGAGATCCCGCTGCTGGCACGCATCCCGTTGGTCGGCCCGGCCTTGTTCGACCAGCCGTGGGTGTTGTATCTCGTCTACCCGGTGGTGCCGCTGGTG
>JANPOJ010000645.1:0-9772 GCA_031427935.1 Ilumatobacteraceae bacterium
GCCACCAACGGCTGGTCGGCGTTCATCCGGGTACCGCTGGTGGTGCTCGTCGTCGTCGCCCTGGCGCTGTTGATGGAGCGTCTCGCGTTCCGACCGTTGCGCGATGCGTCCCCGGCGACGATGTTGGTGATGACGTTCGCCGTCAGCTTCCTGCTGCGCAACATCGCTCAGAAGCGCTGGTCGTCGCAGGGCAAGGCAATGAACATCTTCGCTGGGCTCAGCAAGGCGTTCCGCGTCGGCGATCTGCGGATCAGGTACGTGACCCTGGTGTCGATCGGTGTCGGCGCGGTGCTGCTGTTCGCGGTGAACCTGTTCTTGTATCGAACAGAGATCGGTCTGCAGATGCGCGCCGTCGCCAGCTATCGGCGAATCGCGCAAGCGCTCGGCGTGCGCATCAACCGCATTGTCGTCACAGCGTTCGTCATCGCCGGAGTGTTGGCGGCCGCCGCACTGTTGTTGTTCGTTCCGCAGCGGCCCACGGTCACCCCCGACTTCGGGTTGCAGATCGGCATCCTCGCCCTCATCGGGGTGGTCGTCGGTGGAATGGATCGTCTCGCTCCGGCAACGTTCGGCGGCTTTGCCATCGGCTTCGCCAACTCGATGGTGTTCAGCCTGCTGCCGTCGGGTCAGCGGGTGTTCCTCGACTCAGCGCTCTACGGGCTGGTGATCATCGTGTTGTTGCTCCGTCCCCAGGGACTGTTCCAGCGCGAACGGCTGACGGCGCGCGTATGAGCGAGAGAGGTGTGTCGATCCGCCGAGCGGTGCAGACCCTCGGTGGGCCCATCGCCCTCGTCGTGCTGGCGGGGCTGGTGTCGCTGGTGTTCAGCCAGAGCATCGAGCTGAGGTTCCACAACGCCTTCGTGGTGACCGCCATGGTGGTCAGCGTCTACGTGTTCTCCGGCAACTCCGGCGTCATCAGCTTCGGTCATGTCAGCTTCGTCGCCCTTGGGGCATTCTCGGCTGGCATGTTCAGCATGGGCGTGCAACAGAAGGGCGCGGTGTTCAAAGAACTGTTCCCGTTCATCAAGGACAACCATCTCGGCAACCTGCCGACTCTGCTGCTCGCCGCCGCCCTCGGCGGTCTGTACGCGCTGATCATCGGTGTTCCCCTCGTTCGGCTCAACGGTCTGGCCGCCGGCATCGCCACGTTCGCGGTGCTCGGCATCTCCCGAAACGTGCTCCGCAACTGGTCCAAGGTCGGGCCCGGCGCGAAGGCGATCCCGGCGGTGGAAGAGACCACCGGGCTCGCCCAGGCGATGATCGCGCTGATCCTGTGCATCGTCGTGGCGTACGTGTACCAGCGCAGCCCGTCTGGCCGTCGTCTGCGCGCCACTCGGGAAGATGTCGCCGCGGCGCAAGGCGTCGGGGTGCGGATCTATCGCGAGCGCCTGATCGCCTTCGCTCTCAGCGGTGCGATGGCCGGCTTCGCCGGTGCGGTCTACGTGCATCTGCTCGGCAGCGTCAGTACCGAACAGGTCTACCTCGACCTCACCTTCCTGGTGCTCGCCATGTTGGTGGTCGGCGGGATCAACAGCCTGTGGGGCGCGGTGTTGGGCGGGTTGTCGGTCAGCCTCGTCAACACCGTGCTGACCGAGGGCGAAAAGGGAATGTCGCTGTTCGGTTGGAAGTTCACGCTGCCGACGAGCACCAGCGGCATCGTGCTCGCCGCGCTGATGGCGGTGGTGCTCTTGCTGCGACCGAAAGGGCTCAGCGACGGCCGGGAGTTCCGCGTCCCCGGCGCCCGGTAGCGCGTACTACTCCGCTGGGATCACGGCGGTGCCGATGATCTCGATCATCGCCCTCGGCTCGACGAGCTCGGTCACGCCGACCAGCGCCATGGCCGGGTAGTGCCGGCCGACGAGCCTGCGGTAGGCGGCGCCGACTTCTGGAAGCGATGCCCGGTACGCGGCCACGTCGGTGGCGTACATCACCAGCGAGACGAGGTGCTCTGGACCGCCGCCCGCGCCGGCCAGTGCCGACAACACGTTGGCGAGCGCGACCTCGAACTGTTCGGCGAACGAGTCGCCGACGACGGCACCGGTGGAGTCCATCGCCACCTGACCGGCGAGGTACACCGTTCGGCCGTCGGCCGGCATCACGGCGTGGCTGAACCCCCGCGCCGGGGCCATGCCGTCCGGATTGATGAACTGGTGCGGGCTGGTGGTCATCGTCCGCTCCAGTTCGGCTTCTCGCCGGCGTTGAACGCCCGATGGAACTCGGCGTGGTCGCCGGTCTGCATCAAGTGGGCCTGGGTCATCGCTTCCAGCTCGAGCGCGCCGTGGAGGGTCATGTCGGCCTCGCGGGTGAGCAGCATCTTGGTGGTCTGATAGGCCAGGGTCGGGCCATCGGCGAGGCGCCTGGCCAGCGTGGCCGCGGTCGCCATCAACTCGTCGGCTTCCACACACCGGCTGGCCAGCCCGATCGCCACGGCCTGCTCGCCAGACACGGCGTCGCCGAACATCAAGATCTCGGTCGCCCGGCCGAGGCCGACCAGCCGGGGAAGCAGGTAGCACGTGCCCATGTCGCCGCCGGACAGACCGACGTTGGTGAACAGGAACCGGAACTTCGTGGTCGGCGTCACGATGCGAAAGTCGGATGCCATCGCCAACACGGCGCCGGCGCCAGCGGCCGTGCCATTGATGGCGGCGATGATCGGGATCGGGCACTCGCGCATGTTTTGCACGACAGTGCCCGTCATCCGGGTGAACTCGAGCAGCTCACGCGGGTCCATCTCGATCAGCTCGCCGATGATCTCGTTGACGTCGCCGCCGGAGCAGAAGCCCTTGCCGGCGCCGGTGAGGATGACGGCATCACACAGGTCGCGTTGCGGAAGCTCGCGGAACAGATCGCGCAGGTCGGCATAGGCCTCGAACGTGATGGCGTTGAGCTTGTCGGGCCGGTTCAGCGTGATGGTCAGCACGCGCTGATCGACGGCGACGTCGAAGTTCTGCCAGGCCTCGGTCAACGGGGCGGAGGCGCGGAATGGGATCGTCGGTTTCATGACTGGATGGTGCCTCCGTCGAGGATGATCGATTGGCCGTTCACCGCAGCGGCGGCATCCGAGCAAAGATAGGCGACCGCATCGCCGACTTCATCGGGTTCGATCAGGCGACCGAGAGCCGACTGTGCGGCCAATGCCTGCTCGGCTTCTGCGGCGCTGCGCCCGGTTCGCTCGACGATGTTGGCGATCGAGCGATCGGTCATCTCACTGCGGACGAACGTCGGGCACACGGAGTTCGCCGTGATGCCTGTGCCGACCACCTCGCTGGCGACGACACGGGTTAGCCCCAGCACGGCGTGCTTCGATGCCGCGTAGGCGGCGATGTAGGGCGATCCGGCATGGCTCGAGGTCGACGCGATCATGACGATGCGACCCCAGCCGCGGTCGCGCATCGCGGGCAAGACGGCGCGCGTGCACAGGAATGCTCCTGTGGCGTTCACAGCGAAGGCGTGGTTCCAATCGGCGAGCGATGTGCGATGTACTGGCGCAGACATCGATACGCCGGCGTTGTTGACGAGCACGTCGACAGCGCCGATCGCTGCGAAGGTATCGATGACCATGGCTTCGTCGGTGACATCGCACACGTGGTGGTCGTAGCCGGCGGTCTGCAGGGCCTCCCGATCGCGCCCGAGCACCACGATCCGGAATCCGGCTGCGTGCAGCGCATCGCTGCAGGCCCGACCGATGCCCTTGGCCCCGCCGGTAATGACCGCGACGCGATCACGGTCAGAGGGTGACATCGACGACGTCCGATGGGTCGCCGCGTCGACCGGCCGAGTCGTAGGGCACGATGCGGTAGCGATACTGCCGGCCGGTCACGACGAGGTCGTCGAGCTGCGATTCGCGGGTGCACGAGGTGAATCGAACGAAGGCGGCGTCGTCTTCGCTGCGCAAGATGTCGTAGCCCGAGATCGGCCCGTTGGGGCGCGGCCAGCGAAGTCGCACCGACCCCGGTTCCACCAGGGCCGTCACCCTCGTGTCGGCCGGCCAACCAATGTCGGCCTTGCTCGGTTCGTCGGGGCGCGGCGCTTGCAACGAGCCCTTCGGCCAGAGGTAGCAGACCACGGTCTTGAAGTTCTCGTCGAGGCTCTTGCAGACATTGCAATAGATGCATCGCACGACGTCGTCGGCGCGCCCTGACGACGTCTTCACCGGAAGGTAGGGGTCGGCCAGCAGGGCCCGCGCCATTCCGACGAGATCGCACGACCCCTGGTTCAGCACCTGCTCGGCCAGCTCCACGGTGCCAATCTTGCCCGACCCGAGCACCGGCGTCTCGTGACCGCGCCGGCGCAGTTCGGTGCGCACTGCCTGGGCCATCCAGATGTTGGCGGCATCGGGGTAGGTGTCGCCGGGCATGCAGCGGTCGCCCGAGTAGCCCGTGTACGGGTACAGCGGTCGGCCCTCGCGGTGTTGGGCATCTTCGAACTTGCCTCCCGCCGACAGCGAGACGTACGCCGCGCCGAGCTCGGCGAAGCGCACAGCGAACTGCGACGACTCGGCGACCGAGTAGCCGTGGCGCACACACTCTTCGGCATCGAAGCGCACGGCGACAGCGAACGATGCCGGCACGGCGGCCTTCACCGCCTCGAAGACCGCGGTCGGCAGCCGCAGTCGATTCTCCAACGTGCGGCCGTAGTGGTCGCGTCGACGGTTCATCCGCGACAGCATCGACGACAGCGTGTAGGCGTGGGCCATGTGCAGTTCGACGCCGTCGAAGCCGGCCGCTTCGGCGCGCCGCGCTGCGTCGGCGAACAGCGCAGGCAACGCCTCCAACTCGTCGATGCTGAGCTCGCCGATCATCTGCCGCCAGCCCGACCGAGCGACCTTGAGGAAGTGGATGATCTGCAGCATCAGCTTGCCCGGGCCGTTGTCGTGGACCGCGCTCGCCAGCCGCGTGAGCCCGGGGATGTACTCGTCGGACGAGGCCTTCAGCAGCGGCCCGCTGCGGCCGCCGTGCACACTCGTCGCCTCGACGACGATCAGACCCGCACCGCCTTCGGAGAACCGCCGGTATCGCTCGACGATGTCGTCGTTGACGAAGCCGTCGTCGCCCGACAGACGGGTCACCATGGCCGGCACGGCGATGCGGTTGGGGACTTCGATGGGGCCGATGCGAAGGGGGCTGAGGAGCATTGACGCGGATGCGGTCGGGCTCATTGCTCCGCTCGCAGCCGGTATCGCTGCAGCTTGCCGGTGGCGGTCTTGGGCAGCTCGGAGCGGAACTCGATCCGGCGGGGGTACTTGAACGGCGCGATCGTCTGCTTCACGTGATCCTGCAACTCCTTGGCGAAGGCGGCCGTCGCCATCGCCGGATCCTTGGCCACGACGAACGCCGTCACGACCATGCCGCGCTCGTCGTCGGGCACGCCGATGCAGGCACACTCGGCGACACCGGAGTGAGTCAGCAGTGCCCCTTCCACCTCGGGCCCGGCGATGTTGTAGCCAGACGAGATGATCATGTCGTCGGCGCGGGCGACGTACCAGAAGTAGCCGTCCTCGTCGCGCCACATCGAATCGCCCGGGATGTTCCACCCGTTCTGCACGTAGTTCGCCTGACGGATGTCGGAGAGGTAGCGGCAACAGGTCGGGCCCTTCACGGCGACTCGCCCGATCTCGCCGGCGGGCAGTTCGTTCCCGTTGGTATCGAGGATCGTCGCTGAGAAGCCGGGGATCGCCTTGCCGATCGCCCCGTCTCGGATGTCGTCGCCGGCGGCGGAGATGAACACGTGCAGCATCTCCGTTGCACCCAACCCGTCGATCAGTTTGATGCCCGAAGCTGCCTCGAAGGCCTTGCGGGTCGCCAGCGGCAATGGCTCGCCTGCCGATATGCCTGCGCGCCACGACGAGATGTCGTGGTCGGCGATGCCGTCGAGCATTGCCCGATAGGCCGTCGGCGCCGTCGCCACGATCGTGACCCGGTGCTGCTCGATCGCAGCCAACAGCAATGGGGGAGTAGCGGCTTCGAGCAGCAATGTGCAAGCGCCGACGCGCATCGGGAAGACCAGCAAGGCACCGAGGCCGAACGTGAACGCGATCGGCGGGCTGCCGGCGAACAAGTCGTCGGGGCCTGGCTGCACGACATGCTTCGAGAAGGTGTCGGCGATCGCCAACACGTCGCGATGGAGGTGAACGCAACCTTTCGGCTGGCCGGTCGTGCCGGATGTGAAGGCGATCAACGAGACGTCGGACGCGGCCGTGTCGCAGTTGGTGAAGCTGTCGGACGCAGTGCTGATCGCCGCGCCCAGGGGGCTCTCGTCTCCGTACGACACGATCTTCAAGCCGTCGTCGGCCGCGACGAGTTCGTCGAGCAAACGGGCGTCGCACAACGCCAGATGGACGTCGGCTTTGTCGATCACGGCTCGCAACTCGCCGGCGCGCAGCATCGGCATCGTCGCTACAGCAACGAGGCCGGCCTTCTGAACGGCCAGCCAGCACGCCACGAGCCAGGGATTGTTCGGTCCGCGCAGGAGCACGCGATTGCCTGGTACGACCCCGTGCTCATCGACGAGGACGTTGGCGATCCGATTCGACCAGGCGAGCATCTCGGAGTACGTCCACTCGCGCCCTGTGGCGTCGCGGAGGCAACGGCTCGCAGAATGTCCGCTGGCCACCATCACATCGAGCAACTCGGCCCCGCAGTTCAACCGGTCGGGGTACTGCAGCGACGGATGATCCCACAGCAGTTCGGCCTGGGCCGACGGGTCTGGCAAATGATCGGCGGCAAACGTGTCGACGTACCCGGTAGGCGACGAAGGTACCCTCACGAGCGACGACGCTAGTACGTTTCCGTGACGGTCGTCGGAGCAACGATATGTGCGGATGGCATCGCCGCCCTTGCGATCTGTGTAGAATTCTGTATAGTACCGGGATGGCCATTCGATACGCGACCGAGACCGTTTCTGTCAGTGACGCATCGGCCCGAGGAGTGGCGGGCCTCGTGCGTGAGGCCGAGGAGGGTCACGAGGTCATCGTTGCTCGCCACGGTCATCCGGTCGCTGCTGTCATAGGGATGACCCGTTTCGAAAACCTTCGCGAGCTCGAGCGAGATCTCCGCAGTGCCTGTCTGGTGCTCGCACGCGCGGCCACCGACAACGGAAACCGGACCAGCCTCGATGACGCAATCAGCGCGTTCGGCTTCGACCGCGCCGAACTCGAGGCGGAGCTCGACGCAGACCTCGCTGCCGGCCGCGACTGACCCGCATCAACTCGCCCGAGAGTCGTCATGGAGTCTGCCCAGCACCGCGCCTCTGTGCGGCTCACCAATCCAGCGGTGGCAGATATGGAAGGCCTCCTCGGCGTCGATCCACAGCTCGTTCGCTGGGCGCTGAAGAAGATGTTGCTCCTCGAACGCGATCCCGAGGCTGGCCGGCCGCTGCTCGGCGACCTGATCGGCTGGCGGAAGCTCGTCGTGGGCGCCCGTGACTGGCGGATCGTGTGGCGAGTGACAACGGACGATGCCGGCAACAAGGTGATCGACATCGCCGAGGTGTGGGCCGTCGGTGCCCGCGCCGACGGCGAGGTCTACGCCGAGATGAGCGATCGCATCGCTGTGCTCGGCACCAGCCCGAGCACTCAGGCGTTGTCGGAGGTCATCCAAAGACTTGGACGAGCTGCAGGCAAGGTGATGGCGGCGAGCGAGCCGATTCATGACCCGGTCCCGCCGTGGCTGGTCGACCGGCTTGTGCATCAAGTTCACATGACCCCCAAGGCGGTCGCCGAGTTGACCGGAGCACAGGCAATGCAAGCCTGGGAGGCGTTCATCACCGCCCGATAGGCCTCCTCAGGTTCGATCGAGATCAGTCTTCGGGAAGCGTGGCGAAGTCGGCTTTGGCCTTCTTGTACCACCGCATTCCTGAGACGGGGTGCTTCCACCTTCCCTTCATCTCCTGAAGAGCAGCCTCGTGGGTGTGGTCGCCGCTGGCGACCGTCTCCTTCAGATGCTTGTCCTGTGCCTTGATGATCTCATCAGCGGAGTCTCCATGCAGGGCAAGATCACATGGTCCGCCCAGTTGTGTGCACGTCATCGTTTTCATTGGTGCTCTTTCCTTTCAGAGATGCGGTGTTTCTTCACGTCCAAGGTGGCGAGCACCTCCGGGTCGGCGATCAGCTCGACCTCGCGGACCAGGCCGGCCTCGACGTGGAACACGAAGGCGACCTTGGGTGTGCCGGCGGCGATCCACGCGGCACCGAGGTCGCCGTCGATGGTGACCGGCATCGCCCCTTTGGCGCCGTTCAACCGCTCGGCCACAGCGGCCGCACCGTCGTACACCGCAGCCGTGCCCATCTGCTGTCCGACCAGGTCGGCGCGCATGAAAGCGTCGGGCGCGAGCAGCGAGAGCAGCGTCGCCAGATCCCCGCCGCGGGCCGCGGTGAGGAACGCGCCGACGACCTGGCGGCTCTCGGCGCGTGCAGCTTGGTCCGCAGCCGGCTCCCGTGCGCCCTGCATCTTGCGCCGTGCGCGGCTCGCCAGTTGGCGGACGGCGGTGCTCGAGCGACCCAGGACGGCGCAGATCTCATCGAAGGGATAGCCGAAGACATCGTGCAGCACGAACGCCGCCCGTTCGGCGGGCGCGAGGGTGTCGAGGACGATCTGCATCGCCCCGTCGACCCGTTCGGCCAGCAACGCGTCGGCCTCCGGGTCGACCGGTGCCGACTCAGCGGGTGCCTCGGCCTCGGCGTGCGACCTCGTCTGTCGCTTGCGAAGGTGGTCGAGGCACAACCGCGTCACGACTCTCGTCAGCCAGGCCGGCAAGACGTCGATCTCGTCGAGGTCTGTGCGGGAGAGCCGCAGCCACGCTTCCTGCAGCACGTCGTCCGCCTCGGCCTGGGACCCGAGGATCCGGGTCGCGATCGCCATCAGCCGGGGTCGCTCGGTCTCGAACTCGGTCACGTCCAACGTTCTCATAGCCTCTTGACGTACACCACGCGGGGAATGTGACAGGCACGCTCCATGTCACATCCAAGGGCCGGCAGACGTCATGAGGGCACGAGTAGTCTGACGTCCATCGTGCACAACATCCGCGGCGAATCCCCACAAGCCAAGTCTGCGTCTCAGTTGATCGACGACAGAGTCGAGGAGCTGGGCGACTGGCGGGGCGAGATGCTCGGTCAACTCCGTGGCTTCATCAAGGAGGCCGATCCTGAGGTCGTCGAGGAGTGGAAGTGGCGAGGGGTTCCGGTCTGGTACCACAACGGCATGATCTGCACAGGAGAGACCTACAAGACCGTCGTGAAGGTGACCTTTGCAAAGGGGGCGTCGCTGCCGGATCCTTCGGGACTCTTCAACTCCAGCCTTGACGGCAACACCAGGCGCGCCATCGACTTCCACGAAGGCGCGCCGATCGACGAAAGGGCGTTCAAGGCCCTCGTTCGCGCCGCCGTCACCCTGAACAAGACCAAGGGCAAGATGTAGGCACAGACGAGTGCTACTGCACCGTCGTCGTGGACTCGACGCCCAATACCACTAGACCGCTGCGCAGTCGTCCGTACACTGGGCCCATGTCCGTCCAGCACTTCGTCGACGAGCAAGAGCGTTACGACGGCAAGACGCTGCAGGAGCTGTGGTCGTCGGTGGTCGACGAGTCCGTCGGCGCCGTCGACCCGGCCGAGCGCCATGACGACGTCGGCTCGATTCCGTACTGGCCGGCCCGCGAGGCCGCGCGGTGTATCGGCGGGCGAGTGTCCAAGCAGTCTGATTCGCACGAGTGGTTGCGGTTCGCACCTGAGGGTCGCATCGTTGGATCGTCGAACCGCTGACTCCCGTTTCCCTAG
>JANPOJ010000646.1:0-5056 GCA_031427935.1 Ilumatobacteraceae bacterium
CTCGGCATACCGGGCGGCATCCTGTTCGGTGCAATCGTCGCGATGTGGGCGTTCAAGCGCCGCGGCATCGATCCCGCCGTCGGGCTGTCCGCTGCAGCACCGGCCCTGCCCCTGGCCCAGGCGATCGGCCGCTGGGGAAACTGGTTCAATCAGGAACTGTTCGGCAGGCCCACAACCCTGCCATGGGCGTTGCGGATCGACGCCGACAACATCCCTGCGGGGTACGCGCCGGGCACGACCTTTCACCCGACGTTCCTGTACGAGTCACTGTGGAACTTGGCGCTGTGCGTGGTGTTGTTGCGGATCGATCGCGTGTTCAAGCTCCGCCCCGGTCGGCTGTTCGCGATCTACGTGGTCGGCTACGCGATCGGTCGGTTCTGGGTCGAAGGTCTGCGCATCGATCCCGCCCACAAGGCGGACGGGTTGCGCCTCAACCAATGGGTGGCCTTGATCGTCGGCGCCGCGGCGGTGCTCTATCTCGTCATCGACTGGTGGCGTCATCGTGGTGTCGTCGAGACGCCGACCCCGGACGAGCCAGAGCCCGAAGTTGACGAGCCAGATCTTCGGGAATCACTGGATTGAAGAACTCGCCGCAGGCCACTTCGGCTGCGGCGATGAATCGAGCGATCCCGGCACTGCGCCACGGGGACACGATTTCGATGTTGAACCACGACTGCGGCCACTCCTGGCCGTCGGTGGGGCGCTGGTTCAGCCACATCATGTACGGAAGTGGCTGGTCGTAGAGGCGATCGAGGCGGTCGTGGATGTCGACCAGCAGCGCCGCGAGCTCGTTGCGGCCGGCATCGTCGAGCGACGGCAGGTCAGGGATCTGTTCGTTGGGTGACAGCGTCAGCGCAATCGGGAAGGTCGACGCCTCGGGAACGCACGCCGTCCAGGCGGAAGCATCACCGGACGAGCTCGCTACGAACCGATCGCCGCAATCGGCCTCGGGCTTCCATCCGGCCGTCAGCAGCGATGCTGGTCGCTGCGGCACGTGATCGTACGCGTAGATCTGGCCGTGTGGATGGGCGATGGTGGCGCCGACCTGTGGCCCGCGATTCTCGAACACCAGCACGAAGTCGACATCGTCGCGGCGGCCGAGTGCGGTCGTTCGCGCGGCCCACAGGTCGATGACCTTGCGCACCCCACTGACGCCGAGCGACCACAGCGTGGCGTCGTGATCGGGCGTGTACAGCACGACCTCGCAGCGGTTGCCCTGCATCGCCGGCCAGCGGTTGGGGAACCAGTGGACCTCGTACGGGTCCGGTGCTTCCAGACCGCCGACGCAGAACGGACACCCTGTCGAGGGCAGGTTCGGACGGGCCTGACGCGCGCCAACCACGTGGACGACCGTGCCCAGGTACGGGTCGATCCGTTGGTCGGCGGGCACGGTCATCGGTTCAGGCCTGAAGCCGAGCACCGCTAGCGGTGTCGAAGACGTGCATCGCCGACACGTCGGGCATCAGCAGAACCGTGCTGCCCGGCCGGGAGGCGTTGAGGCCGTCCGTGCGGGCGACGAGTGACACGTCGGGCTGACCGACGGGCGTGCAATACACGAACGAGTCGGAACCGAGTTCCTCGATGGCCACGATCGTTGCTGCGAAGCCTTCATCGGCAATCCGAAGTGATTCCGGCCGCACACCGACCGTCGCCTGGTCCGACGTCAACGCACTTCGCTGGGACGTCTCGAGCGGCAGCGCCATGTCGCCGTATGCCAAACCCTGCGCTGTCGCCGTGCATTGCAGCATGTTCATCGCCGGAGAACCGATGAAGCCGGCAACGAACGTGTTGATCGGCCGGGTGAACAGCTCCCTGGGCGACGCGCACTGGTGCAGCACCCCGTCCTTCAACACGGCGACTCGATCACCCATGGTCATCGCTTCGACCTGGTCGTGAGTGACGTACACGGTCGTGACGCCCAGTCGGCGTTGCAGCGCGGCGATTTGAGTTCGGGTCTGCACACGCAGCTTGGCGTCGAGGTTGGACAGCGGTTCGTCCATCAAGAAAACCTGGGGCTGGCGGACGATGGCACGTCCCATGGCCACGCGTTGGCGTTGCCCGCCGGACAGCTTCGCCGGCTTGCGGTCGAGATAGTCGTCGAGATCGAGCAGGCGTGCTGCCTCACGGACGCGTTCGGCGATCTCTGCCTTCGGGAGTCGCTTGATCTTCAAGTGGAAGCCGATGTTTTCGGCAACGGTCATGTGTGGATACAAGGCGTAGCTCTGGAAGACCATGGCGATGTCGCGCTCGCGCGGCGGCAACATGGTCACGTCGACGTCACCGATGTGCACCGAGCCGTCATCGACCGGTTCCAGGCCGGCGAGCATCCGCAGCGTGGTCGACTTGCCACAGCCGGATGGACCGACCAATACCAGGAATTCGCCATCGGCGATATCGAGATCGAGCGAGTCGACGGCTGGATGGCCCATGCCAGGGTAGATCCTGGTGGCCTTGGTGAACGTCACGGTGGCCACTACGCCCTCCTCCTCAATTCGGTCATGGTCGCATCATTGTCGTGGAACATTGGATCGGCGGCCAGAACGTGACCGATGTTTTCGCTGAGTGTCGACCTCGCGGCCGGAGGGATGCCGGTATCGGTGATCAGCGTCTCGGCCTGAGCAAGTGAGGCGATGCTGCTGAGACCGGTGACGTTCCACTTGGTGTGATCGGCGAGCACGATCAGTCGATCGGTGGCAGCGACGAACGCGCGGTTGGTTTCCGCTTCCATGAGGTTCGGGGTGCTGAACCCGGCTCGCTCGCTGATGCCGTGCACGCCCATGTACACCGCATCGAGGTGCAGCGAGCGCAACGTAGCTGTGGCGACCGGGCCGACAAGGGCGTCGGACGGTGTGCGGATGCCACCGGTCAGCACGACGGTTCGATCGGGACGCTGCGACTGATGCAACACGTCTGCGACGCGGACCGAGTTGGTGACGACCGTGAGATCGGCGATGTCGACGATGTGGTAGGCCAATTGCCACGTCGTGGTGCCGGCAGAGATGCCAACGGCACCACCGGGTCGCACGGTCGACGCCGCAGCCATGGCGATGGCGTGCTTTTCTGCCATGTTGCGCAGCGACTTGGCTTCGAACCCCGGCTCGTCGGTCGTGCGCTCGACCCGCAACGTTGCGCCACCATGGACCTTGAGCAGGAGCCCGGCCACGTCGAGCAGGTCGAGATCGCGGCGAACCGTCATGTCGCTGACTCCGAGCAGCGTCGCCAGATCGCTGACGCGAACGACGCCGCGACGGCGCACTTCGGCAACGATGACCTCATGGCGTTGACGTGCGAGCACGCGCGCCGCAGCCGTATCGATGGACCCCTTCACCATGTCGGTAGCCTGCCTGCTGATGTTGAGAAAGTCAACAGCATCGAACAGGAAATGGGCCCGTGAGTGTGCAAATCTGATGATTCGGCGAGATTGTCAACATTTTCTGTGCGAAATCCGCACACAAGGCTTGACAAGCGTTGTTTGTTCATGACATGTTCACAGTGTTCGTCCGACTCCACGGGCAGGAACGCACTCGACCACACATCCTGAGGGGGACCAGTGTCAGAAGGCTACGAATTTTCACCCAATCCACGTGACGCCGGGTTCAAGATCGTCTCGCGTCGCTCCGTGCTTGCCGGCGCAGTCGGCATCGCCGGTGCCGGAATCCTGGCTGCATGTGGCGACGACAAGACGGCAGCGCCGGCCGCTACCGAAGGACCCGCTGGTACGAGCGCACCTGCGGGGACCAGCGCTCCTGCTGCTACCGAGGCACCTGCTGGTACTGAGGCGCCTGCGACCGGTGGCGCTCCGGTCTCCGTCGGGCTGAACGAGGCGCCGACGGCAGGCAAGCCATACGACTCGTTGAAGGCTGCGCTGGATGCGACTGGCATCCCGGTCGAGATCAACGGCGTCGACCACAACACCTTCCAGGACAACATCACCAACTACCTCGCCCAGCCGGAAGACGTGTTCACCTGGTTCGCCGGCTACCGCATGCGGTTCTTCGCCGACAAGGGCCTTGCCGGCGACGTCTCCGACGTGTGGGCCAACCTCCCCGACGATGCCGAGAGCTTCAAGACCGCCTCCACGGGCAACGACGGCAAGCAGTACTTCGTGCCCTTCTACTACTACCCATGGGCTGTGCACTACCGCAAGAGCCTGTTCGCCGAGAAGGGTTACACGGTCCCGACCAACAAGGACGAACTGATCGCCCTTGCCACGAAGATGAAGACCGATGGGCTCATCCCGTTCGCCTACGCCAACGACGGCAAGTGGCCCGTGCAGGGCACGTTCGACATCTTGAACATGCGCACCAACGGATATCAGTACCACGTCGATCTGCTGGCCGGCAAGGAGAGCTGGACCGACGATCGCACCAAGGCCGTGTTCACGACATGGGCCGCGCTGCTGCCGTTCCACCAGGAGAACCCCAACGGCCGCAAGTGGGAAGAAGCCGCCACGGCACTCGAGAAGAAGGAAGCCGGCATGTTCTATCTCGGTACCTTCGTGGCCAGTAACTCCAAGGACCAGGCCTATCTCGACGACCTCGACTTCTTCAACTTCCCCGAGCTCGATCCGGCGATCGGCGCCGACGCCCTCGACGCGCCGATCGACGGGTTCATGATGGCCGCGAAGCCGAAGAACCCCGACGGTGCCAAGGCCCTGTTGACCGCCCTCGGTCAGGCACCGTCGTTCGATGCCTACAACAAGGTGAACCCGAGCAACGTCGCGGTCAGCGGCAAGGCCGACGCCTCGGTGTACAACGCAATCCAGAAGAAGTCGTCCGAGTTGGTGGGCTCGGCGAAGAACATCGCCCAGTTCCTCGACCGCGACACGAGCCCTGACTTCGTCTCCAACGTGATCGGCGATGCCTTCGCCAGCTTCCACGCCGATCCGACGCAGATCGACTCGATCTTGAAGAGCATCGAAGAGCAGAAGTCGGCCTACCTGTAGTCCGACCTTCGCAGGCCACTGACGGACCACGCCATGTCCAACGACTCGTCGACGACGGCGCCCCCGCGCGCGGGGCGCCGTCGCCGGTTCAGCCCGCGCACGCCGACCGAC
>JANPOJ010000647.1:0-10102 GCA_031427935.1 Ilumatobacteraceae bacterium
CATGACCACGCCGACGAACAGCGCGCCGATGATCGCCCGCCAGCCGAACGCTTCCTCGAAAGTGCCGGGCGCGCGCACCAGGTCGCGGTAAGCGTTCAGCTCACGATCGCCAAGCAGGCCGCTCATGCCTGGTTCTCCAGCGGAGCCTGATCCAGATCGGCGGCGGTCTTCGCTGCATCGATGGCGTCAATGCGTGCTTGGGCCGCGGTATCGCCGCCGCGTGCGCGGTAGCGGTCCATGGTCTCGGGGGTCAGCGTGCGCCAGACCAGGAACTGCAAACGCAGATCCTTGAGGAAGGCCGCGTTCGCCCGCCGCCACGTCGAGCGCTGGCCGCTGAGCAGGTCGAGGCGGATGCGCACGGCGTGGCACGAGAACTGTGGTGCGACGAACGACGCCATGCCCACGTCGCCGACGCAACTGGACCCGACCAATGGAGGAGCGGATGGCGGAGTGCCGGACCCATGCGCGATCAGCAGCTCGCCACCCGCGGCGATGGCGGCGAGCTCGGTGATCGACACGGTCGAGCTCGGCGTACCGGCAACGTGGGCATGACCATCGGCCAGCACGATGTCGGCCGGCGATGCCTCGAGGTGTTCGGCTGCCAGGGCTTTCAACTGTTCAGCGATCTGACCCGCTGCGGCCATCACGGCGCGGCCGTTGTTGAACACGGTCTGCGAGCCTGTGGCCCCCATGTCGTATGGGGCGACGGACGTGTCTTGATAGATCAGTTGAAAATCTTCCGGATCCATCCCCAACTCCTCGGCTGCGAGTTGCCTCAGGGTCATCACCGAGCCGGTACCGCATTCCTGGGCACCGGTGATGATCTGGCCCGAGCCGTCGCCGTCGATCTTGATGTACGCGCCAGACGGCACCGAGAAGCTGGGCCACCAGCCGATCGCCACGCCGATCGCTTCGTCGTCGGGCAAGGCTCGTCCGTAGCCGACCAACTTGGTGGCCTCCTCGATGCACTGCTGCACACCGATCTCGCCGTAGGTCTGGCCGCTCGGCCCCTCGACGCCGGTGTCGACGGCGTTGCGTCGCCGAAAGTCGACGGGGTCCATCCCCAGCGCGGCGGCCACCTCATCGGTGTGCGACTCGACCGCCCAACACGACTGCGGCGCGGTTGGGGCCCGGACCGAGCCCGATGGTTGGTGGTTGGTGTAGACGAGGTGGGCGGCCACGTGCAGGTTCGGGATGCGATACGGCCCCGACACGTGCATCGCAGCCAGCTGCGGGAAGAACCCGCTGTCGGCCGTGTATGCGCCGTTGTCGATCGCGATCCACGCCTTGCGGGCCGTGATCGAGCCGTCGTTGCGAACGCCGGTGGTGATGTCGATCACCATGCCTTCGCGGCGGCGGTCAGGGGCAAGGAACTCTTCACGCCGCGAGAACACCAGTCGGACCGGTCGCTTGGCGGCGCGGGCCAGCGCGGCGACATGCGCTTCGTAGTGAAAGCCACACTTCCCGCCGAAGCCACCACCGAGGTGCGGCACGATGATCCGCACCCGGTTGGCGGGAAGGCCCAAGGTCTCGCAGACGCCGGCCCGCGCATCGAACGGCACCTGTGTCGACGTCCAGATCGTGACCTTGTTGCCCTCCCATTGAGCAACGACGGCACGCGGTTCGATCGGCGCGGCGTGGCTGCCATCAGCGACGTAGCGGCTGGTGATCACGTGATCGGCCTCGGCCAGGCCGGCATCGACATCGCCCTTGCTGATCGAGGAGAACGAGGCGTCGTTGCGATCGCGCACCAGCACATCGGCAGCCCCGTACGCGGCCCACTCGGTGTGCACGAGGGGGGAGCCCGCATCCAGTGCCGCTTCGAGGTCAGTCACGAGCGGAAGGGGCTCGTACTCGACGACGATCGAATCGACAGCTTGTTGCGCAATGGCAGCAGTCGTGGCGGCGACGGCCGCGACCACCTCGCCCTCGAACCGCACGACGTCGCGGGCGAACAGCGTGCGGTCCTGCACGAACGGCCCGAAGCGCACGTCGGGAACATCGTCGTTGGTCAGCACGGCCATCACACCGGGGATCGCCCGCGCGGCCGAGACGTCGAGCCTGGTGATCCGGGCGTGGGCAACACCCGCGTAGAGAAACTTGGCGGCCAGCATGCCGGTGAGGGTGAGGTCGGCGGTGTATCGCCCGCTGCCAGTGACCTTGTCGGGTCCGTCGGCGCGGATGAAGCGTGGCTTGGTTGCTGCCGTCATGCTCGCCAATATGCCACGTCAGCGGCTGCCCGCATTCACGCGAGCGCTGTCAGGCGCATTCACCGTTGTCGACCGGCGCGTCGCCGGACAGGTGATCGGACAGCAGTGAGGCACGCATCGCCCAGGCGCGTGCCGCCGCCTGACGGCTCGTCGCCCAGACCAACGCCACGGCGTGGTTGTCGATGACCACCACGGCACCCGAATCCCCTGCACGGATGTCGAGGGTCAGCTCGTAGCCCGGTCGGACGTGTGTTCCCTTGCCATAGATGTCGGCCGTGCGAATGTTGACGAGTCGCTGCACCTCGACGGGAAGTTCGACCGGGCCCTCATCTCGATACACGACAACCTCGCCGCTATCGCCCGGCGATGCGTAGCCGATCGACACCGGCGTAGCGACCGCCGAATCGACCTTCAGCACTGCGAGGTCGAGGATCGGGTCGAAGTAGACGATCGTCGCGTCGGCCGTGCCGTGCAGGCCGCGGACCTCGACGCTCTTGGCTCCGGCCACAACATGAGCGACCGTGGCGATCCGGCCTGGCGCGACCATCATCCCCGCGCCGTGGACCTCGATCGAGCTGCAACCGTTGGCGATGACCTGCACCGCCGAGTCGGTCACCCTCGCCACGGTCGCCACCGAAGTTGTTGTCGTCGTCGTCGTCGACGTCTCGCCGCACGACACTGCGAGCAGACCGCCGACCACGATCGGTAGGGCGCGACGCTGCAGGTTCATGGTGAGATCGCCAATCTTGTCGCATCGACGGTGCCGAGTACTATCTCGCGCCAGGTGGCATCGATCGTGAAGCGCGACTACTCATTGACAGGAGAGGAGTCCCGTCGCGCCGTCGAACGTGGGCTGTCGCAGGCCCAGTGGTATCGCACCGACGTGCCGCGCAAGCGGATGAAGGAGCTGATGCACCGGCGAAACGGCCCGGCCATCCGCGACACGCTCTTGTGGGTCGGTCTGCTCGCGTTGTTCGGTGGTCTCGGCGTGTACCTGTGGTTCTCGGTCTGGTCATTGCTGTGTTTCGCCGTGTACGGCGTGCTCTACGGTTCGGCGTCCGACGCGCGGTGGCACGAGTGTGGTCACGGCACTGCGTTCAAGACGCGGTGGATGAACACGGTTGTGTACCACCTGGCGTGCTTCATGATCATGCGCGACCCCACCGTGTGGCGCTGGAGCCATGCTCGCCACCACACCGACACGATCATCGTGGGTCGCGATCCTGAGATCGTCGCCACGCGCCCGCCCCCGTTGGGGCACATCGCCGCCGACTTCCTCGGTCTCTACTCGGTTCCGATGGCGTTCAAGCACATGTGCATCCATGCGTCACGTCGTCTCACACCGGACGAGGCGACGTACATACCCGAGACCGAGCGGACCAAGACCTATTTGACCGCGCGGGTCTGGTTGGTGATCTATGCAGGGGTCGTAGCATCATGTGTCGCCTCGGGCAGCACCCTGCCTGCCATGGTCGTCGGGTTACCGCGGATGTACGGCGCCTGGCATCACATCGTCACGGGTCTCACGCAGCACAGCGGTCTCGCCGACGACGTGACCGACCACCGGTTGAACAGCCGCACGGTGTACATGAACCCGGTCAGCAGGTTCGTGTACTGGAACATGAACTATCACGTCGAGCACCACATGTTCCCTATGGTGCCCTTCCACGCCTTGCCGGCGTTGCACGCCGAGATCAAGCACGACCTGCCCGATCCGGCGCCCAGCATCGCTGCGGCGTTCGGTGAGTTCATGCCGGTGCTCTTGCGTCAGCGCCGGCAGCCCGAGTTCTACATCCATCGCCAATTGCCCGATCGGGCCAACGCGGTGGGCAGCTCGAGTTAGGAGCGATCGGTGGCCAACTGGATCCCGGTGTGCGGCATCGACGACATCGATCGCGAAGATGTGATCCCGTTCGAACATGAAGGGCACGACTACGCGGTCTACCGCTCCCCGGACGACCGGTACTACGCGTCGGACGGCACATGTACGCACGAACACGCCATGCTCTGCGAAGGGCTGGTGATGGACCACATCATCGAGTGCCCCAAGCACAACGGTCGCTTCGATTACCGGACGGGCGAGGGCAAGGGTGCGCCGATTCGCGACAACCTCACGATCTACCCGGCACGGGTGGAGAACGACGTCGTCAGCATCGACATCGACTAGGGGGAGCGACCATCGAGGTCATGTCGAGGTCGAGGGTTGGATCATCCGTTCCTGGTCAGCGCGGTCGCCAGCGGTTCGACATGGAAGGCGACCAGACCTCCTCGACCAGCGGTGCGCCGAGATCAGTCGTGATCGAGGGTGATCGCGGCATTGGCAGTGACGGCGTCATGCCTGGAGGTGCATGCCGTTGACCGTGCATCGGAGGCGCAGTGACGGGATCGATGGTCTGCAGCCCTTGGTCCCGGATGTCCTAAAATTGCCACATTAATACTACATAACGTGATGACATCGGCACGGAGAGAGTAAGGAAGGAGGTTGCTGACACTCTTCTTCTCCACCAAAGTTCGACCACCGGGCGTTCTCGAAAAGTACGTGTTGAACTGCTTGAATGCATCGCTCGAGACGTCGGGTTGCCGGCTATCCATCTCGCCACACCGACACAAGGGCCCAAATTTCTGCTTGCCAAGGACCTAAGCCCTAGGTATAGTCCCCGTCACTCTCGGTAGCGGACGGCTTCGAGATGAATCGGGACGGAAAGGGACGGGCGTGAGGGACGACAGTGTTTTCGAAAACTCTTTGCCATGCCCCGACCCGACCACCAGTCGGTCGAGTGACCGGCGCCGGAGCCTTGGGTCCCACCAGGCACGACGAGAGCGGGGATGGATGATGTTGCGAAATTGGCGGATGATGCTGAGCGCGACTGCGGCGGTCTTGGGCATGACAGTGCCCATCTTGATCGGCACTGACACGACTGCACACGCAGCTGTGTCTGCGTGCGCAGCGGTCGCGGGCTCAGCACCGAGCAGCCTGTGCGTGGAGAGTTCAACCGACGGCGCGACAACGGCGCCGTACATGACAACGGTCCACCGGGGCGATCGGATCAATGACTTCAAGTGGCTCGTCAACGAGGACAACAGCACGGGTGATCCGGCGTTCACGGCGGCCAACGTTGCTTCGTGCCTGCCGGCGCGTGCAGCGGTCGACGCGGCGACCGCTGCGGCCAACCCGGCCCTGGCGATCTACCAGACGGCCGGCACGCAGCCGCTTGCCAACTGCCCATGGCCGTCGGTGCACGCCTCGGCGGGCCATTCGACGGTGATTGCCAGTGGCAATCAGAGCGACGTCGGAAGCCTCAGCCATCTGCCCAACGGCAAGTACCTGATCTCCGTGATCGCTGCCGGTCACAAGATCGACGGCGTCCACTTCGCAGTCGCTGGCGGTGTCATCACGTCCGTGAACGAGGAGCCGGGAGCACCCTTCATCGTTCGGATGAACCCGCTGCCCAAGAAGACCGCCACGGTTCGGGTCCACGTCTACAACGACAATGCCTCGACCAACGGCCAGTGGGACGGCCAGACCGAGACGCTGGTGACCTGTGCCGATGCCACACCGCAGCAGGTCGCGGCCAACTGTGGTGGCTCCACCGACCCGAACCTGGTCGGCGACCCGTCGACCGACATGTCGGGTTTCTCGGTGGCGATCAACGACGTTCTTGCCGAGACCACGACCGACGTATACGGCAACCCTCTCTGCACCCAGTACGAGACCGACGCCACCGGCAACGTGCTCCTGAACGACGACGGCACGCCCAACCCGGTGGTGTTCGGAGATCCCGGCACCGCCAGTGCGCTTCCGCATGCAGGCGGCGCCAGCGGGAGTGCCGTGGCGGGCACCGAGTCGACATGCATCTCCGATCACTACGGCGACATCGTCATCCCCAACATGGGGCCCAACCGCTACGCGGTCACCGTCATCCCGCCCGATCCGCGCACGCACAACGGCGACAAGTGGGTCCAGACCACGACGCTCGAGGGCGGTCACGACTGGGACAGCTGGAACATCGAAGGCGGTACCGGTTACGACACCGAGCTGATCGTCGGTGGCGAGCGGGTCACCCCCGTCGCTCACGGCTTCGTCAAGCTGACCCATCCTGATCAGGTCTGGAACGATGCCGAGACAGCCAAAGCCAACGGCAACCCCGGCCCGGAGGCGGCCTATTACGACGCCGCGGCGGGGTTCACCGGCGGCACGCCCGGCATCGGTGTGCTCTCCGGCACCGTCGCGATCGGCCGTGCCTACATCGGCTCAGGTGGCGCGAGCCCGCTGGCCGGCACGAACCTGGCCAACGCCAAGAAGGACGGCGTGATCAAGGACGGGCTGGTGTCGATCAGCTGCCTGGCAACCTGCTCGGCGCCGACCGACACGACGATCTGGACGGGTCGGTCGCGGTCCGACGGCACGTTCAAGGTCACCGGGCTTCAGACCGGCGACTACAGCGTCGCATTCTGGGACGAGACGCAGAGCCACATCATGGACATCGAGCAGTACAGAGTGGCCGGTAACCCGACCCAGGCTGCACTACCTGCTGTGACATCCGCGACCCGCACCGGCCCGGCAATCGCCCGGGTGTACACGCTCAACTTCGTTTCGGACCCGGGCGTCATCACCGGCCAGATCACCTTGGTCGGCGGAAACAACGGCTGGTCCGGCACCTTCAATGTCATCTCAACGACCGGCAACAGCGTGAGCGTCGTGCGCACACCTGCACCGCAACCAACGGGGTCGGCGAACGTCGTGCCGCAGGCATTCGCCGGGCCGTTCACCAACCCTGCCCCCACCGATGTCGGCGACATCTTGCTGCCGGGTTGGTTCACCGACTTGCAGGGCTCGGTGTTCAACGACGTCAACGGCAACGGCATTCGTGATCCGGGCGAAAAGGGCATTCCCGACTTCGTGCTGACCGAGCGCACTCGCGGCAACTCGTTGCAGGATCAAGGCGCGGCGGTGGCCAAGACCAACGACGAGGGCACCTACGACCTGAGCCAGGGCTATCCGCTGGGTCAGTTCCTGATCGCCGAGGCCTACAACCCTCGCTTCAAGAACACCGGTTACACGTACACCACGGACAACGACCCGACCCCGCACACGGTGCTGTCGTCTCAGGTCGACGTTGACTTCCTGCCGATCATCGGCCTCGCGGCCAAGCTCGACTGGGGTGTGCAGGCGTACGGAACCGGAACCGACTACTGGTCGGGTGACGGCGTCACGCCGGCGCCGAAGGACGAGAACGGCGGCATCGTCGGCACGGTCACATACGACGTGACCCGCAACGAGTTCGATCCGGCATTCTCGGCCCAGGAGGACTACCAGCCCGGCGTCGCCGGCATCCCGATGCAGCTGTGGAAGACCCACAAGACCGATGGCGTCCATGCCGATAAGTACGTCGGTTCCGGTGCTGTCCAGCAATGGGGCATCACCGCCGGAGGCGCAGAGTGCATGCGACCCGACACGAGCCGAGGCACCAACGCGGTGATCGACGCGTCGCAGGATTGCAAGCCCTACGACTACTACGTCACCGAGAGTTGGACCCGCCCGACGGGCTGTCGAGCGCTCGATGTCAATGGCAACAAGCTGCAGGGCGAGCTCGCCCTGCCCGATTCACCGGCTCTGGCCTCCGGCGTCGATTTCTCGCACAGCGACCCGACTCAGCCGGATTGCATCGAATCACCGATGAGCAGCTTCCAGCTCGGGGGTGACGGCACGGTCGACGGCAACTACGCACTGACCAGCCTGATCCATGCCGACACGCTGGCGGCCGGTGGCCCCGGTGGCCCGGCTCTCGAGCAGGCGTACGCCGATGCCCAGAACACGGCCGGCGCAGCGGACCCGCTGACCTCGGGTGACTACGTGGTCGAGGCCGTCAGCCCGGTCGACACCGTCAACACCACCGCGACTTCGGATCCGACTGTCGGTGGCTACCTCGCCCCAGGTGGCTCGACCGCGAAGAAGCTGTACCGCTTCACGGACGAGAAGGCCATCAACGTCATGAGTGGCGACACCTATGTCCCGCAGGACGGCTATGCCCCCTCCGGTGACGCAGGCGGAGGCGACTACTCGCTCACAGTTCCGACCACCAAGGTCCGCCACGACGTCAACTCCTTGGGCGCCGGCACGGTCGCCAAGTGCGCCGGCGGCGTACAGACTCTGCCGACCCAGGCCGAACTCGCCGGCATCAATCCCGACCTCGCAGCCGCCGGCGGTAGCCCGTATGCCGGCCGCGAGGTGCCGGTGTGCGACGCCAAGCTGGTCACCGTGGCCGGTGGTCGGTCGATGAACCCAGGGTTCTTCGTGTACACCGACGTGCCGATCCCGTCGAAGTTCTACGGCCTCGTCAACGACGACCTCAACGTCAACGTCGACCGCCGCAGCGTGCTGCTCGGCGAGGTCGCTCCGGCCTCCAACGTGCCCGTCGGGATCTACGACGAGAACGGCAACTGGAAGTTGACTGCCCACAGCGACGTCAACGGTTTCTACGAAGCCCTGCTGCCGTCGATGGACACGTACAACTGTCCGCTGCCGGCCGGTCCGTGCGCCAACGTGTACCGCCTCGTCGGCAACGACCCCGGCACGTTGGCCCACAAGAACCTCGACTACAACCCGCAGTTCCGCACGATCGCAACCGAGTTCCAGGCTTGGACCGGCGTGGTCCATCCGGTCGACCAGGCCCCGACCCACAACGGCATCACCATCGAGGGCCCGGCCGCGCAGTTCGGTGCACTGAGTCTGTGCAAGTTGGCCGACACGAACCCGACGTTGTTCGCCATCGACAAGCCGTACTACGACCCCGTGGCTGACACAGGTCACTCGTACACCATCAAGGGCAGCGGGTTCGGTGCCGGAGGCACCTTGTCGCTGGGTGGCACGAACGTGGCGACCACGAGCTGGACCGACACGCAGATCACCTTTGCCGGCAGCGTTCCCGCCGGCCTCACACCTGGGCCGTACCAGTTGACGATCCGCAACAACGTCAGCGGTCTGTCGACCGTGAACGGTCTCACGTTCCATCGTCTGTCGCCCAACAGCGGCACCGGCAGCACCACATACCTCAAGAACGCTGACGTCTACGAAGTGACGCCGGCGATCGACACCGACAACGCCGGTGCTCGCCAGTACACGCCCGTGCATGATGCGTGGGACTCGATCACCAACACCCCGGTCGGGTTCTTCGGGACGGATGTCAACGGCGCATCGGTCGGCAACGCCGGCAACACCGGTGCGACCTCACCGAACGGTCGGGCCATTCAGCGTGCGGTGCAGGCGGCCTACAACGCCAGCAACAACGGTGCCGACGCCAAGCTCGTCGTGGTCTATCCGAACACCGCGCCGAACTACGTTCCGCACAACCCGAACGCTGCCTACTTCGAGAACGTCGTGCTGCACGGCAAGGTCAAGCTGCAGGGTGTCGGCCCGGGCGGTGCCAACAGTTCCACGAACATCGTGAACGGCACCAACATCGACGCCTCGCAGTTCTGGTCGGCGACACAGGTTGTTCCTCCGGGCGGCAATCAGGACACGGCCGACGGCAGCTACTCCGACGACTGGCGCACATTCGCCAACGCCATTCCCCGGGTCGGCTCCACCCTTGGCACCGAGCTTCCGGAAGGCGCAGGCGTCACGGCCATCGCCCAAACCCAGAACCAATACGGCGGCGGGAGTGCACCAGGCTCGACCACGCTGTTCCGTTCTGGTGTCGACGGCGTGCTGCTGACGGGCGGAAACCAGCAGGGCAACCCGGGCAACATCAACACCCTTCCGGGTGGCAACGGCGACACGGTTCCCGGCGTGACCAACCCCGGTCCTGCTCAGGGTGGCGCCATCATGACAGATCAGTACGTGCGTGACTTCAACATCACGAACGACTCGATCCAGTCGAACGGTGGCACCT
>JANPOJ010000648.1:0-3335 GCA_031427935.1 Ilumatobacteraceae bacterium
GACCATGCAGTGATGCACCTTCGAGATCAGTGCCCAGCGGTCGGCCGGCAGCCCTTCGAAGATCCACACCTCCCACAACGGCCGGGTGCGATCTAGCTCTTGCGACATCAACCTGCCCATCAAGATCTCAAGGTCATGCTCGTCGCCTGGCGTTGGCAGCGCCGAGTGACGGACGTGGTAACTGAGGTGGAAGTTGGATCGTCGACCCACACCGGATGGCCCAACGCTGCCGGCACGAACCTGACCTTCTGTCGATACCGGGTCAGCAGCGGCAGCTTGCTCTCGATCAACGCGGTGAGGTCGTCGATCTCGGGAGGTGGGCCGGCGAAGATCGAACACGATCCGATGTGCATGTGCGTGACACCATCCTCGGCGTGCAGGAACAGTGCATCGATCGGACTCATCGGGTACATCATCATTTCCTTCCGATTGCGAGAACTTCTTCGAAACCTTCGACCACGCAGGCGGTCAAGACCTCGGGGTCGGGGACTGCTGAGGTGTCGGCGTTGATGCCGATGCAACAGTGATCGACGTGCGACATCAGCGCGACGCTGAACGCCGAACCGGAGGCGGGAGCGAATGCGTATTCGCGGACGACCTCGGCACCGGCGAGATAGGTGCGACGTCGTTGGCCCGGCACGTTCGTGGCGACGAAGTCGATTGCCTTCAGCATCGAGCCGAGGATCGATGTCGCCGCGACGGCGGGGAGGCGGATCAGCGCCCCGGCGATCACGTCGGTGAGGGGCAGTGACGGCTCTTTGCGCCAGCCCCGTGCCAGCAGGCCGAGTTGGCGCATCCGGTCCCCGGCATCGACGGTCGCGACCGGCAGCGTGAAGCGGGCGGGCGTGAAGCGGTTGCTGCCCGGTGGGTCACCGGGGCGTCGCATGTTGATGGGCATCGTGACACGCAGCGCATCGACGGGGGCGCCATGTCGCTCGTGGTATCGGCGCATGCCGCCGGCGACACCGGCGAGGAATGCGTCGTTGAGGGAGCTGTCAGCCGCGTGTGCGGCGGCCTTCATCGCCTCGATCGGCACGTCGAATGTGTCGAACCGCCGAGACAGGCCCCGTTGCGTCATGACCGGCGATCGCGGTCTTGTCACCGGCGCGAGCAGCTTGGCGATGGAACGCATCTGTCGAGACAACGACATCGCCTGCCTGCCAGGGTTCGTGATCGCCCGGCCCGCCAGGGCGGGAAGGCCACGAGCGCCGCGGGTGGACAATTCGATGAGCGCACGAGCGTCGTCCGCCAACGATTCGGCGACCGAAGTCAACCCTCCACGAGGCGCAGGGCCGGCAACTCGTCGCGTCGCGCTGGCTGCGGGCGGGCGCCGCGTCTCGTCGAGCAGGATCCGCGCCAGCTTCACGCCTCCGACCCCGTCGGTGACCGAGTGGTGCACCTTCTGGATGAACGCGGCTCGACCGTCCTCCAACCCCTCGACGAGCGTGAACTCCCAGAGCGGCCGATCCTTGTCGAAGGCAGTCATCGCCATCAGACCGGCGAGGTCCAACACCGATCGAAGGTCGGCGGGCGCCGGCGCAACGGTGCGCCGAAGGTGGTAGTCGAGGTCGAAGAACTCGTCGACTTCCCAACGGGGTAGCCCGAGTCGGAGCGGAACCGTCTCGACATGCTGGCGAAGGCGTGGGATGAGGTCGCACGCGCTGGCGATGCGGGCATGCAGCCGCGCCCAGTCCGGGCTGCGGTCAAGCAACGACACGGCGACGATCGTGCTGCGCAGGCATGGATCACGTTCGATGGTCCACATCAAGGTATCCGACGGGTTGAGGTGGGTGGGGAAGTGGTGGTCGGATCGATCTGGTGTCGGTTCGGCGACTTCACGGATCTGCGGCACGACACCGCGATGCACGACGGTGTTCACGGGGTCCATCATCGGGGTCCGCAGCCCGCGACAACAGAGCCGTAGTACCCCTTCTCCCCGGATTGTCAGGGCGCGACTCCTAGAAGTAGGTCTGCGCTGCCGCCTGCACCGCCGCGATGATCGGCTCCCACTCGGCGCCGGGCTGGCGCGTGACGGTGACGAAGTCGTTGACTCCGAACACCGACGCCACACCGCCCGCCGCGAACACGTCCGCAGCGAAAGGGATCGGTGCGGCGTCGACCGCGTTCATCGCGTTGAACATCGCCTCGAGCCGCGTGTCGAGCGTGAACTTCATCGCATCGGGGTTCGGTGTCGAGGACGGGGTCGCAGTTGCCACGGCACGAGCGTATGCGGCGCCGAGCGGGTTTTGGCCGTCCGCGAAGTGGGTACACCGCGGTATGGCCAACACACCCGAAGTGAACCACGCTGTCGATGTGCCGGGGGACGACGCGAGTAGCCACGAGTCGACGATGGTCGACGTCTTGGAGGCCTACGCCCAAGGTGGCTTTCGTTCGTCATTCGTCGTGACCGACGATTCCCAACTCGAATGTGTCGAGTGCGGCACGGTGTCGCCGCCGCCGAGCGTTTCGATGAGCTCGCTACGTCGGTTGGAAGGCGCGTCGGATCCTGACGACATGGTGGCGGTTGTTGCCATCACCTGCCCGGCCTGCAACGCCAGGGGCACGGCGGTGCTCGGGTTCGGCCCGATGGCGACTGCGCAGGATTCCGACGTATTGCAGGGACTACGCGATGCACGCGGCGACGCGACCGCTCCGGGCAATTCGGCGCACGGTGAGACCACCGGCGACGACACACCGCGCGAACCGCACGACGCTTCGCGCTCTGCGTCCTAGGACTATCGGCGCAATTGCCCGACCAGGTAGGCAGGCTTACCGTTGGGTAGGAGCCGCACCCGTCCGTGCGTCGAAGAAGGGGAACCAGTGAAATCACGTGTTCGAGTCATCGCGGGCGCAGCGCTTGCCCTCGCAGTCATCGGTGGAACCGCAGGGATCACACTCGCCCGCGACAACGATCACACGGTGTACCGAGCCGACGTCATGGCCGGTGTCACACCGCCCTATACGGGTGCGGCAAACCCGATTCGCGGGATCAATGGCGGCGGCGCGCCGTGGGTCATCGCCGATTCCGAGATCCGGGTCCGCACGAGCGGCAGGGTCGACGTGGAGGTCGACCCTCGGCCGCCCTGTGCGCGCCGCCACGCTCAAGGGCCGCGCCTCTTATCTCTGCCGACGGCGCGCGCACGCGCGGCTTCGGCAGCGGCGTCTTTTCGCGGGCGCGGGCGCCGCCGGAGGAACGCTCGACGGCGAGGCGCTGGAGCGTCTGGAATCGTGGATCGAGCAGACGCGAAGCGGAGAACTCGAGGAACTCGCGACGCTCGGACTCGGCGTGGGTCTCGGCCCGGCATCGGCGCTGGCCGCCGAGATCGCGTCCGATC
>JANPOJ010000649.1:0-11631 GCA_031427935.1 Ilumatobacteraceae bacterium
GCGGGGCTCGAGATCGGTGAACGCGTCGTTGCCCACGCCGATGGGCCAGGACGAGTCGTGCTCGAACGCGAACACGACGTACTCGCCGAGTTCGCCGGCGCAATGACAGGCGTCTACTCGAGCAACGAACTCAACGAGTTGCGCACCGAGTGGCACTGATCCACCTCGACGCCGGCGTCGTCATCGGCTTCCTCGATGGCAACGACGTGCACCACCAGGCAGCACGCACGACGCTGGCCGCCGCACTGCACAACGGCGACCGCCTCGCAATGGCATCCTCGGCGTTCGCCGAGTGTCTCGTGGGCCCAGCTCGCCGTGGCAACGCCGAGATCGAAACCGTGCGAGCGTTGTTCGACCGCCTGCCGATCGCCGTCATCGAGCTGGACCTCGAAACTACCGTCGTTGCGGCACGACTACGCGCAGCCCATCGCACGCTCCGTCTTCCCGATGCGCTCGTTCTCGCGACAGCGATCGAGCAAGCCGCCGACCAACTGGTGACCGACCGCAAGTGGCCGGCAGTTCGATCGCTCAAGCTGAAGGCAGTGGTCAAGCACCTCTGATCGACTCAACGCACGGGCGATGCGGTGGCGTCCGAGCCGCCCTACGGGCGCGATATCACGCCACCGGCGGCAAGAATCGCGCCCGACCAAGGTCGTTGGGCGCGATATCACGCCACCGGCGGCAAGAATCGCGCCCGACCACTGGGGTTGCGCGCCGGGCCCGGGCCGAGCGCGACGGCGGCGAGCCAGGCCGTGGCTGCGGTGTTGACGACGAGCAGCAACCACGGGTTCAACGGGGGATGCCACGCTGCGTGCCGCAGCGTGAGTGAGCCGTCGAGGCCCACCATGTACCGGCGGAGGGTGTGCCACAACGTCAGCACCTCCGCGGCCGAGGTGGCGATCACGATCGCTCGCATCACCGATCGCCGCGGCGCGGTGCACGTCGCGGCGATCAGCACCCCACTCATTGCGAACGGGATCGAATAGCGACCCTGCCAGATCTCACCGATGCGGCGGTGCCCGACGACCTCGACCAATGTTGGCAGCAGAAGTGCGGCGACGGCCCACCGTGCGTGCCACCAGCGATCACTCGAATGCGTGGCCACCCAGTACACCGCATACACCAACATCGCAATCCACACGAGTTGCGCGACGGGCGGCGCGTAGAACTCGTTCCATCCCAACGCGCCAACGGTCTGGTGCACGGTCAACGGGATCCCTTCCACCGACCGGCGCAACGCACTGATCAGCGGGTCGGAGTCCGCCGTGCGACGGTCACTGACGACGAGGTCGGCCCACCGACTCCATGCAAGGGTGGCGATGCCGGCGATGGCGACCGGCCAGGCGAGCATTGCCACATCTCGCCGACGAATCGGGCGCGGCATCGTCGGCGCGACGACCAGGGCCACGACGGCCACGTCGACGAACGCGGCAGGGCGCAGCAACAGGCAGATCCCGAGGGGAACGGCGACGCGTACCAGCGATGCTCGAGAATCGCCGCCGTGGAAGCGCCCGACCGCCTCGGTGAGCGCCCACGCGACGAGGGCGATCTCGATGCCGCTGGTGCCGACCACCCCGATCAGGAACCACGCCGATGGCGTGAGCGAGACCACCAACCACGCAGCGCCCCCGCACCGGCGAGCCCGTGCCAGCGCGTACCCGAGGATGCCCGCGCACACCAGCAGGGCCGCCATCCGGTAGGCCAAGAGGCGGCGTCCGTTCGACAACAGCCGGGCCGCCGCGCCGACCACCACGTAGTACCACGGCGGCGCACCACCCGCTGATGTCGCCACGTCGATCACCGATGAGTCGCGCGCCGCGACGGCGCACGAGGCGTCGGTGTTCTCCGCATGCCGGAAGCAGGCCGGGTCACCCGACGCGAGCGCGATTGACACCGACACCCGTCGGTACCCGGGTTCGAACCCGTCGACCGGCTTGCCCCGGAGATCGCCATGCGCAGCCGCAGCGGCGCGGATGACGTGCGCCGGTTCGTCGGGCCCGCCATACCTGGCGATCGAAAAGGCCCATGTGCATCCGATGATCGCGAATGCGGTCGTCGCCGAGAGCCAGACCAGCGACCGACTGTCGCCCCCGGGCCGGCTCACCTCTGTAAGGTCGTGATCGTGGTGGAACCAACCGACTCGACCGAATCGACCGACTCGACCGAATCACCCGAAGCGAAGCGGCGATCTCGCACGACGCTGATCGCCGTGACGGCCGGCGTGGTTGTGGCCGGCGCGCTCGTGGCATACGGCTTCTCGCGCTCGGACGACGACCGTGACCCGAACTCGAACACCCCACCGACCATCGGGGTCATCCAGGCACCGGCGCAGGTGGCCACGACGCTCGGTCCTGCCGTCTCGCCAGGGTCCACACCGGCAACGGCCGACCTGCCACTGGTGCCCTCAGGTACCGCGGACGTGGCGTTTCCACCGGTCTCGAGCGACATCGTCGTGCCGTAGCTCTCAGCCGACCGGCCGATCCTGTTTGTCCTTCTTCGCCGCTTTGGCTGCCTTCTTCCACTCGCGCACCTTGCCGAGCGACGCAGGGTCAGTGATGTCGGCGACGCTGCGAGGCGAGTCGTCGCCGAACTTGCCGGCTGCTTCTTGCCAGCCTTTCGGCCGAACACCGAATCGCTTGCCCAGGATCGCCACGAAGATCTTGGCCTTCTCGTCGCCGTAGCCGGGCAGGGTGCGCAACCGGTCGTACAACTCCTCCCCGCTCTTCACACCTGCCCACACGCCTTCGCCGCGGCCGTCGAACTGCTCGACCAGCGCCGTGCACACGTCGTGGATCCGGCGGCCCATCGAGGCCGGGAAGCGGTGAATTGCAGGTTTCGCGCAGCACACGGCGACGAACGCCTCCTGATCCATCGCTGCGATCTTCGAAGCGTCGAGGTGACCGAGGCGATCGTGCAACGTTGCGGGGCCAGTGAACGCCCACTCCATCGGCACCTGTTGGTCGAGCAGCATGCCGAGCAACACGGCCGTGCCATCGGTGTTGAGGAGTTGATCGGCGGCGGCGTTGCCCGTGATGAACATGGTTCCGGTCATGCACGGAACGCTAGTGAACTCGTCGTGTGATCTGATGGCCAGGTGATCGCAGTCGTCATCGTCACGTTCTCGGCCGAGGTCGCCATGCTCGACGCCTGCGTGGACTCCGTGCTGGCCGCCGGTGGTGCCGATCGTGTGATCGTCGTCGACAACGGGGGCCGCGCCATCGTCGACTCCAACGTGGATCTGGTGCGCCCGGCGCGCAACCTCGGCTTCGGAGGAGGCGCCAACGCGGGTTTCCAGCGAGCGATCGAACTGGGAGCCACGTACATCGCCTTGCTGAACGACGACATCGAGGTCGATGTGGGATGGCTCCGGCCATTGTGCGACGCGCTGGACAGTGACCCCGCATGTGGGGCGGCACAACCAAAGTTGTTGCTCGCAGGCACCGATCCGGCGCGGATCAACAGCCTGGGCGTGGTGATCGGAGACGATGGCGCGGGAACCGACATCGGGTACAACGAGGTCGACGGGCCACCGTTCGCGGCCGACCGTGTGATCGATGCGTTCACGGGCGGCGCGGTGCTGTTCCGCGCCGAGTTCCTGCAGGCAACTGCAGGGTTCGACGAGTCGTACTTCTTGTACTACGAGGATGTCGATCTTGCCTACCGCGGCGCCGAACTGGGATGGATCTACCGATGTGTGCCGGCGAGCACCGTGCGGCATCGTGTCAGTGCGTCCACCTCGCAACTCGGCGACACCGCTCGGTATCTGCAAGAACGGAACCGGCTGCGCTTCGCGGCTCGCTTCGGTGATGTCGGCACCGTGAGGCGTGCGCTGTGGCTGTCGATCCGGCGACTGCGCTGGAATCCGCGGCGCACCCACGCCCGCGCCCTGTTGGCCGGATTGGGCTTGATTCCCGCGGCGTTCCTGGCTCGCCGCCGCGCTCGCTGACACCTCTTTTTGCCGTCTGAGCTGCGGAAGGGGTCGCCGTCGGTGAACCCTGTGTCAAGAGTTCGTCTGTTGTCCGACGCTGCGTCCGCTATCGGGACGTAGTGCCCTCAAGTCCATCTCCCTACTGGCCGACTCCTACATCGAAGGGTTGACCAGTGCGTCAGGGGATAAGGGCCGAGGAAGGCAAGCAGTGATGCACAAGCAGAAGAACAGGAAGCGAATCGCAGTCCTCGGAATCGGGATCGGGCTCGCCGTTGCGACGCTCATCTCATCCAGCGTCGTCGCAGCCAATCCCCAACCTGGTTTCATCCCCCCGACCGCAAGCTGGTTGACGACCGTCAACTACTTCCGGGCGATGGCAGGCGTCGGCCCCGTTGTCGAAGATGCATCGATGTCGGCCGGTGCGGTCAATCACTCCTGCTACATGCTGTACAACGGCATCAGCCACGACGAGACACCCGGCCTGTTCGGCTACACACCCGAAGGCGATGTCGCCGGCAACAGCGGCAACGTGGCCGTCTCGAGCCAGATCGACACCAGCGCCCGCAGCCATGTCGAACTGTGGATGAGCGGGCCCTTCCACGCGATCGGCGTGTTGCGCCCCAACCTGCAGTCGACCGGCTTCGGCAAGTGTGACTTGAGCTCGACCCCGACGTGGCACTCCGGCGCCACCCTCGATGTCATCCGCGGCCTCGGCTCGGCACCCCGCCCCGCCGACCCGATCCTGTTCCCCGGCGACGGCACCACGACGAACCTCGACCGCTTCGTCACCGAGTCGCCGAGCCCGTTGACGTATTGCGGCTGGACCGGCTCTGCCGGGCTGCCGCTGATCGCGATGATGCCCGAAGCCGCAACCAGCCCTGCCGGCGCCCTGATCGGTCCCGACGGGCAGCCGATCGACGTCTGCGTGCTGTCGGCCGCCAACACCACCGGCGTCGCCCAGCAGATCCTCAACGGCGACAACGCCGTCATCGTCGTACCCCGCACGCCGCTGGCGCAGGGCACCTACAACGCCGGTGTCAGCACCGCCTCGCGCAGTGTGAACTGGAGCTTCACGATCGACAAGGCCGCAGCCGCTGGGATCACCCCGTTGCCCGTTGCCCTGCCCACATCGTCGCCCACCGGCTATGCACCGCTGGCGCCGGCCCGTATCGTCGACACTCGGATCGCACAGGGCACCGCTCGACTCGCTGCCGGCAGCGTGACTCGCATCCAGGTCACCGGTCAAGGCAACGTGCCGGCTGATGCCAAGGCCGTGCTGGCCAACGTCACCGTGACGGGTCCCGGCGGCTCCGGCTTCCTCACCATGTGGAACTGCTCGGCACGCCCCGAGGTGTCGACGGTGAACTTCTCGATCGGCGAGACGGTGGCCAACACTGCGACCATTCCGCTCGATAGCAGTGGCGGCCTGTGCGCCCTCAGCACCGCATCGGCCGACCTCGTCGTCGACGTCGGCGGCTACTACTCGGCATCGGCCGGCGGTCGATACATGCCGGTCTCGCCTGTGCGGCTGATGGACAGTCGAAACGGCGTTGGCACACCGGCACGGCTTGCCGGTGGGCAGACCGTCGAACTGACGGTTGTCGGCGGCAACGGCATCCCCACCAACGCCACAGCGGTTGCCCTCAACGTGACGGGCGTGTCGCCCTCACTCAACGCCTTCATCACCACGTTCCCCTGCGGCGCAATTCCATCGACGTCGAGCCTCAACCCGGCGGCCGGCAAGATCACACCAAACCTCGTCATGGCGCAGGTCTCGACGAGTGGCACGGTGTGCTTCTTCACCAACACCGACATCGACCTGGTCGTCGATGTGGTCGGCTACGTCTCGTCGTCGGCCACCAACCGGTTCACCCCGAGCGCCCCGTTCCGGTTCACCGACACCCGCGACAACTTCCGCACCGAGGTCAACGCCGGCCAGAACGGTGTGGCCCTGGTGGCCAACCAGACGCTGGTCGTGCAGATCGCCGGAGTGCGTGGCGTACCTGGCGCCGCTCGGGCGATCTCGGCCAACCTCACCGTGGTCGATGCAGCCGACCGGGGCTTCGTCACCGCATGGCCGTGCGGCGACCTGCCCACCGCATCGAACGTGAACTACGAAGTTGCCGCCGCCGTCGCCAACGCAGCCGAGCTGCCGCTGTCGTCGAGCGGAGCCATCTGCATCTACTCGTCGAGCTCTGCACAGGTCATCATCGACATCAACGGTTGGTGGAGCTGAGCTCGAGCGTTCAGATCACGTAGGGGTCGTGGGCGTCGGCGTCGATCTCGTACCGCGCCAGGGCAGCCTCGATCTCGTGGGCCTCGACCTCGCCCGTGGCGTGGAGCGCTGACAGCACCCCGACCACGACGTGACCGAGATCGATCTCGAAGAAGCGGCGCAGCGACTCACGGGTATCGGACCGGCCCATCCCGTCGGTACCGAGCGGCACGAAGGTGCGACCGGGCAAGAAGCGCGCCACCTGCTCGGGAACGATCTTCATGAAGTCGGTGACGGCGACGATCGGCCCGGGTGCGTCGGCCAGCAGGCTGGCGATGTCGGGTGTGCGCGCCTCTTGGCTGGGATGGAGACGGTTCCAACGCTCGACCTCCAGAGCGTTCTCGCGCAAGCGCTTGTACGAGGTCGCCGACCACAGCTCGACACCGATGTCGAAGTGCTCGGCCAACTCGACGGCCGCTTCGCGCGCCGCGCCCTGTGCCGAGCCGGAGAACAGCAACGTGGCGCGACGCGAGGGCCCATCGGGTGCAGGCGCCCAGCGGTAGAGACCGCGCATGATCGCTGCCCGGATCTCGGCCGGGTCGCCCTCGGGCAACGTCGGCATCGGGTAGTTCTCGTTGTAGAGGGTGATGTAGTAGAAGACGTCGGGGTCTTCACTGCCGCCGCCGTACATGCGGTGCAGGCCCTCTTGCACGATCGAAGCGACCTCATACGCAAAGGCGGGGTCGTATGCCTGGCACGGTGGCACGGTCGAGGCATGCACCAGCGAGTGACCGTCCTGGTGCTGCAGGCCTTCGCCCATCAGTGTCGTTCGACCGGCGGTGGCACCCAGCAGGAACCCGCGCGTGCGCGCATCGGCCGCCTGCCAGATCAGGTCGCCGACGCGTTGGAAGCCGAACATCGAATAGAACGTGTAGAACGGCACCATGGGCACACCGCGGGTGGCGTAGGCGGTGCCGGCGGCAATGAAGCTGGCGGTCGAGCCGGCCTCGGTGATCCCTTCCTCGAGGATCTGACCGTTGGCTGCTTCCGCGTAGCTCAGCAACATCTCGTGGTCGACGGGCTCGTACTTCTGACCCTGCGAGGCGTAGATCTTCAGCTCGCGGAAGAGCGAGTCCATGCCGAACGTTCGAGCCTCGTCTGGGATGATCGGCACGACTCGGTGCCCGAACTTCTCGTCGCGGGCCAGTCCGCGTAGCAGGCGGGTGAAGCCCATGGTCGTGCTGACCGCCTGGGTGCCCGAACCGGTGAGCAGTTCGGCGAACGCATGGTCGTCGGGGAGCTGCATCGGCTTGCGGGCGCGGGTGGTGCGCTTCGGGATCGAACCACCCAGGGCCTTACGGCGCTCCATCATGTACTGGTACTCGATCGAGTCCTCGGCGGGCCGGAAGTAAGGCGGCAGGTCGCCGTCGAACGCGGAGTCGGGGATCTCGTCGTGCATGTACAAGCGATCGCGCAGCGCCAGCAGCTGAACCTTGGTCATCTTCTTGATCTGGTGCGTGGCGTTGCGACCCTCGATGTCGGGGCCGAGCGTCCAGCCCTTGATCGTCTTGCACAGGATCGCCGTCGGCGCACCGGTACCAATGTTCTCGGTCGCGGCCTTGTACGCGGCATAGAGCTTGCGGTAGTCGTGCCCACCGCGCGGCAGGTGCATGAGGTCTTCGTCGCTGAGGTGGGCGACCATCTGGCGCAGGCGCGGGTCGGGGCCGAAGAAGTCGTCGCGGATGTACGCGCCGTTCTCCACGGTGTAGCGCTGGAACTGCCCGTCGACGGTGTTGTTGAGCTGGTTCAGCAGCACGCCGTCGTTGTCCTTGGCCAGCAGCTCGTCCCACTTCGATCCGAGGATGACCTTGATGACGTTCCAGCCGTTGCCGCGGAACACTGCCTCGAGCTCTTGGATCACCTTGCCGTTGCCGCGGACCGGACCATCGAGCCGTTGCAGGTTGCAGTTGACGACGAACACCAGGTTGTCGAGCTTCTCGCGACTGGCCAGGGACAGCGCGCCGAGTGACTCGGGCTCGTCGCACTCGCCGTCGCCCAAGAAGGCCCAGATCCGGCTCTGGCTGGTGTCGTCGATCTCGCGGTTCTGCAGGTACCGGTTGAACCGGGCCTGGTACAGCGCGGCGAGCGGGCCGAGCCCCATGCTGACGGTGGGGTACTCCCAGAAGTCGGGCATCAGCCGCGGGTGCGGGTAGCTCGACAAGCCACGGCCGTCGCGGCCGATCTCGCGGCGGAAGTGGTCGAGGTCGTCTTCGGTCAGGCGGCCCTCCATGAATGCACGCGCGTAGATGCCGGGGGTCGCGTGACCTTGGAAGTAGACGTGGTCGCCGGGATTGCCGTCGTCCTTGCCGTGGAAGAAGTGGTTGAAGCCGATCTCGTAGAGGCTGGCCGAGCTGGCAAACGTCGACAGGTGCCCACCGATGCCATCGGCATGCTTGTTGGCCCTGACCACCATTGCCGCCGCGTTCCAACGTACGAAGGCCCGGATGCGACGCTCGATGTACTCGTCGCCGGGGAACCACGGCTCTTGCTCGCGGGGGATGGTGTTGACGTACGGCGTGCTGACCGTGGCGGGGAAGCTGACCTGGGTTGCCCTGGCCCGATCGAGCAGCTTGGAGAGGAGGAATCGAGCTCGGGTCTTGCCGTGCACGTCGACCACTGCGTCGAGCGAATCGAGCCATTCCTGCGTCTCGCCGGGGTCAGAGTCGGGCAGCTGGTTGACGAAGCCGTCGAAGATCATGGCCCTTAGTCAAGCAGGCCTACCGGCGGGTAATGTGCGCGAACATCGTGAAGCCGTGTGTCACGGCATCCACCACCCGGTGGTGTCGAACAGTGTGTGCGAGGCGACCAATGCAGTGATGCACAGGTTCCCGCCCGGCGACAGGGCGACCGTCAACGAGTTGGCCATCACCGAGCCGCGCGCCCCGTTGACCGACGACGTGACACCGGCCGGTTGGCCACACGTCGTGCCGGTCAGGTAGCCGTCGCGGGCCGGGTCGATCAACGTGATCGTGCCCGTGACCGCCACCGCCGCATCGGGCGCTGCGCCGATCTCGATGGTCTGGCCGACGCCTTGATGCCCTCGCCATCCACCGATGCCGTTCCTCGTGTCGACCATGCGCGTCGGTGCGACCGGCGTGAAACGGAGGGTGCTGGTGGGGCCGGCGGTGTCGAACACGCCGGTGACGTCGACGATCACGTCGACGGGGGAGTTGGTGAAGATGCAGTACGTGCCGTCCGCGGCAACCGGCACGAACACCGACCCGGCGACAGTCTCACCGGGCTGCCAGTTGACGTTCGACACGACGGGAAGCGTGCCGCTGCACGGGTAGGCCGTCAGGAAGCCGGCGGTGCTGCCACCCGTGACCGTGAGGGTTGCCGCGATCGCCTTGGCGTTCAGCGGCGCCTGCAGCACCAGCGTCGATGACCGACCGGCCTCGCGGGTGTCGATCTGGCGCGTCGGAGGTGTGATCGCAGCAAACCGCAGCCCTCCGCTCGGCACGAAGACACCTTGCAGGTCCACGACGATGTCGGTTGCGGTGTTGCTGAACACGCACAGCGAGCGATCGGGTTGGTGCAGCAATGTGGTGGCTTGGGCACCCCGCGCCTGGCCGGCCAGGAAGTTGACGCTCGATGCCAACGGCCGCTCTGCCCCGCACGGCCACACGGTGAGATAGCCGGCGGTCGACGGATCGGCGGCGGTCACGTTGACGGCTGCTGCAGCCGCGTCGGGCCCGACCGAGCCCGGTGCCAGCACCGACAGATCGACCGTCAAGGTGCCGCCGGCGGCGACTCGTTGCCCGGTGTCTCGCGTGTCGATCAATCGTTTCGGTGGCACCGGTTGATACTCGAACGACGCGCCGCCGACCGGTGGCGCGACTTCGGGGCCGAGGTGACGCGACGCCGCCAACCGATCGGTCACGTCGTCGGCCATCAGCGTGCTGCGCTGCCGGTACTGGGCGGCACCTGGCAGGTGCGTGTTGTCGGATGCAATCGGGATTCCGGCCGCAATCCGGATGCTGGGCCAATCCCACAACGTCAGGTTCGGTCGTTCAGCGGCGACGGTCTGCAGGGCCTGGTTCCAGGCCTCCTGATTCGCCGAGATCGCCGCGGTCTGCAACGCCCACCACACCTCGTGATCGGGCCCGACGGTGTCCATGAAGTAGCGGATGTCGTCGGCCGCGCAATCGACGTTGCCGCTGCAGGCGATGATGTCGTTCGGCCCCATGCTGGCGACGATGACCTCTGGGTCGAACCCCTGCGACCGCTGGGTCGTGAGCCACAACGACATGTTGGCGCCGGGGTTGTTGGGGATCTTCTTGCCGGCCTGAAAGCCGACACCGGCTGCCATCCGCACGGGACCCCAGCCGCGGTCAGCCAGCATCTGCGCCAGCGACGGGCCCCACCCCGACTCGAACGGCGCGTCGTATGCAGAGCCCAGCATCAACGAGTCGCCGACGACCGCGATGCTGCCTTTCGGGCCAGACGTGTCGATGAACACCGAGACGAAGTTGCGGTCCGCTAGAACGGGTGGTGGGGCGACCAGCACAGCGGTGCCGACCAGGACCATGGCAAACGAGATGGCTCGGATCCGCATGGCGGCACAGTAGTTTGCCCCGATGAGCACACCGAGGTCACCGATCGTCGTGTTCACCGATGGCGCATGCGCGGGAAACCCGGGCCCCGGCGGCTGGGCATGGGCAACCGCGCCCGACGGCGCGCAGCGTGATTCGGGCGGCGAGGCCCATTCCACCAACCAGCGCATGGAGATCATGGCTGCGCTCGAAGCCCTGCGCTCGCTCGAAGGCCCGCTGACCATCGTCGCGGACTCCACCTATGTCATCAAGGGATGCACGATCTGGTGGAAGACGTGGAAGGCCAACGGCTGGAAGAACTCACAACGCAAGCCCGTGGTCAACCTCGATCTGTGGAAGCCGCTGATCGAGATGTGCATCGCACGCAAGCCAGTGTTCCAATGGGTGAAGGGCCACAGCGGCGACCCGATGAACGATCTGGTCGACGCACTCGCGGTTGCGGCGTCGAAGGGCCCGTTCACGCCACGCCCGGTGTCGGCGAAGGTCGAACAACCCCAAGGCTCCCTCTTCGACCCCTGAACCCCAGCCCAGTGGACTGTCTCGGGCCACCCAGGTGCGGGCGTGAAACACTCCACGAGGGGTCAGCGGCGGGCGCCGATCGTGCCGGCGGCGCGCAGCGCAGCGATGGCGTCGGCGGCGACGCCGAACTCGGCCAGCACCTCGTCGGTGTGCTCGTCGAACTTCGGTGCGTGGCGACCCAAGGCGGTCGGTGTACCCGAGAAGTGGGCAGGTGGACGTGGTTCGCGCACCGGGCCGAGCCACGCCCGGTCGTGCTCGACCAGCACGGCGTTCTCCAGCACCTGCGGGTCGAGATGAACTCGATCGACCGGGTTGACCAAGGCGCAAGGCACATCGTGGTCGTGCAGCCGGGCGAC
>JANPOJ010000650.1:0-6181 GCA_031427935.1 Ilumatobacteraceae bacterium
GCCTATTTTTCCCGTCAGGTCGCGCACTCGTGGTATCGAGACCGATTCAGGCGGTGAGTTCGCGGCGGCCCTCGAGGGCCCGACCGAGCGTCAGTTCGTCGGCGTACTCCAAGTCGCCGCCCACTGGGAGGCCGCTGGCGATGCGTGTGACCCGAATCCCGAACGGCTTCAACATCCGCGCCAGGTACAGCGCGGTCACCTCGCCCTCGGTGTTGGGGTTGGTGCACACGATCACTTCCTGCACGCCCTCGGGCTCGAGCCGGACGAACAGCTCTTTCATCTTCAGTTGTTCGGGCCCGATCCCATCGAGGGGGCTCATCGCCCCGAGCAGCACGTGATATCGGCCGCGGAACTCGCCGGTCTTTTCGATCGAGACGATGTCGCGCGATTCCTCGACGACGCAGAGCATGGTCGAGTCACGTCGATCGTCGAGGCAGATGGGGCACAGCTCACCGTCGGCGAAGTTCCAGCAACGCACGCAGAACCTCACCCGCGCCTTGGCGTCGGTGATCGACATCGCCAGCCGGGTGACGTCGTCGGTGGGCAGCTTGAGGAGATGGAACGCAATGCGCTGCGCGGACTTCGGGCCGATGCCGGGCATGCGCCCGAGCTCGTCGATCAGCGCTTGCACGGGCTGCGTGTAGACGGCCATCAGGGGCGCTCCTCGATGATCTCGGAGCCGGGGAAGGCCTGTGTCAGTCGATCGATCGGCGACACGATCGCGTCCGGTGGCACATCGACCAGGTCGCCCGTGTCGATGTCTTCGTCGGCCTGTGCGGGCTCGGAGCGCTTCAACTGCACGACGTTGTCGTCGTGGTCGGCGGTGGCGTGATCGACCACCAGTGACAGCGGAATGCGCCGGCCGGCGGCGGCGGCAAGCGCCTTTTCGACCTGGGCCCGGTGCTCCTCGGCCCGCGCGCGATGTGGCTCGCCGGCGAAGCCGATGACCAGCGCGCCGCCCGCCATGGCCCCCACGTGTGCGCCCATGTAGATGGCCTTGGTCATGCCGCGCAGCGCCGGGCGAACCTGCGTCTCGAACAGCGCCGGGATCTTGCTGTCGTCGATCCCTGCAGCGGCGGCTGCCGGCGGGGCGGTTCCCGCCGGCCGATCGGCGCTGGACGGCTGCGAGGGATGCTCGGTGGACGGCGCGGTGCCCGTTGCGGTGGGCGTGCCTGTGCCCGAGCTCGGCGTCGCGTCGCGCCGGGCGCGACCACCGATCGTCGCTCGCCCGGTACTGGGATCAGTGGGCACCGCACGCGCCGGCGGAGCGGCCGCGGCGCCGGCGGCGACGGTCTGCTCGAGCCGTTCGAGACGCGACATCAGGCTGTGCAGATCCGCACCCGCGGCGTCGTGGGTGAGTTGCACCAGCGCGACCTCGAGCAGCAATCGTGGATCGGGCGCATGTCGCATCTCGACCAGCATCTCGCCCAGGCGTTCCATCGCCCGCACGATCGAAGCGGCCCCCAGCCGCGTGGCCAACGACGACACCTCCGCCTCGCGTTCTGCGGGCAGTTGCACCAACTCCGGCGCCATCAGGGCCAGGAAGCAGTCGCGGAGGTGACGGATGATCTCTTCGGTCAGCGTTCGCGGATCGCCACCCTGCAACACGGCGTGGGCGACGACGGCGAGCGCCCGGCCCGGATCGTGCTCGATGAACGCCTCGACGAACTCGTCGAGTGGCGTCGCCTCGAGGGCCTCCCCACCACTGGCTGCGACGAGCTCGAGCGCGGAGATGGTGTCGCGCGCCGACCCGCCACCTTGGCGCAGCACGGATTGCACGGCGGCGTCGCTGATGTCGATGCCCGCATCGCCTGCCAACCAGCGGATGTGTTTCTCGAGCACGTCCATGGGCAGGAGGTGGAACTGCAGGTGCTGCGTGCGGCTGCGGATGGTGTCGCTGACCTTTTGCGGGTCGGTGGTGGCCAGCACGAACACGACATGTGGGGGCGGCTCTTCCAGCGTCTTCAGCAGCGCGGCCTCGGCGGCCTTGGAGAGCATGTGCACCTCGTCGAGGATGTACACCTTGTGGCGCCCGGGGGTGCCGAGCGACGCCTTCTCGATGAGGTCGCGCATCGCATCGACACCGTTGTTGCTGGCGGCATCGAGCTCGTGCACGTCGTAACTGGTGCCACGCTCGACGGCGAGGCACGAGGCGCACTCGCAGCACGGCTCGCCGTCGACCGGGCGCTCGCAGTTGAGGACTTTGGCGAGAATGCGTGCCGACGTGGTCTTGCCGGTGCCGCGCGGACCGGAGAACAGGTAGGCCTGGCCCTCGCGTTGGTTGATGACGGCGTTGCGCAGCGCACGCACGACGTGCTCTTGCCCGCGCACCTCGCTGAAACGGCGCGGGCGATACCGGCGGTAGAGCGACTGTGTAGCCATCGAGGTCGAGCCTACTCAGGGGGTGCGACATTGGCCCGCCGTGGGGTGGCGTGGGCAGCTCACGGCCATCCTCTAGCGTTGAGCTACCTGCATGAACAGAACCTCCCCGCCCGCACGCGCCATCTGTCGCGCCTCCGCCGCCTTCGCCCTCGCCATTTTCGCGGGCATCATCGCGGTCGGAGCCTTCGGCGTCGCGCGGGTCGACGCGGCGGACAACTCGCTGGTCTCGTCGACACCAACTGCAGGCATCACGGTCGAGGCATCACCGCAAACCCTGTTGCTGACCTTCGCCAATCCGTTGGGTGCCACCAACACCATCGACGTCGTGTGCAACGGCTCGCCGGTCGCTGTCGGCACGCCGCAGGTCGGCCTCGACGGTGTGTCGCTGAGCGTGTCGGTCCCCAATCCGCTGCCCAAGGGTGAATGCGCAGTCGCCTGGCAGGTCAGTCAACCCGATGGGCAAGGCGGTGGCAGCTCGACGTTCTTGTTCACCGTGGCCAACGACACCCTCGCGACGGTGGCGCCACTGGTCACGACTCCTGCAGCGGGCACCACGCCGATCAACGGGTCGACGGTTGCACCGACGACGACCTCCAGCACCGACACGGCAACGCCGGAGTCGGGTTCAGGCGGGCCGCTCGGGCTCTCCCGGCTGTTGATCTCGCTCGGTGTCGCGACTCTGTTCGGTGCGCTGGTGCTGATCGCCACTGCCTGGCCGGAAGGCGTCGAGTACATCCTGACGGTGCGCTTCCTGCGGTCCGCTTGGCTGTTGACACTGGTGGTTGCCGGCTTCAACGCAGCGTGCGTCGCTGCCAGGATCTCCGGCAAGGGGATCGGGAGCTCGCTGTCGCCGACTGCCTGGAGTGGCCTCGCCGATACGACGCCGGGCATCGCTGCACTCGCCCGGGTGATCTTCGTCCTCCTCACCGGATGGGTGGTGACGCGCCCCGAACGGGTCATCGATCCGGCAACCCAACTTCCGGCATTGGCCCTTCCTGGCCTGGCGGTGGCGACACTCGGGTTCAGTCGCAGCGGCGGCCAGCTTGCATTCCTCGGCTACGCGGCCGGAATCGCCCATGCCCTGGCGATGGCCGTGTGGCTCGGCGGGTTGATCCTGCTGGCCCGCGTTGTGCTGGCCGGCCCCGGCGAGGAGGATCTCGTGCATGCCGTCCGCGGCTTTGCCCGGATCTCGACGCTGGCGTTGACGGTCACGATCCTCACCGGCTTCATCCAGATGTATCGTCTCGACTGGGGCGAGATCTTCACCAGCAGCCACGGCAGGGTGCTGTTCTTGAAATCCATCGCCGTGGGGGCCATGGTCTTCCTCGGCGTCGCAGCGCGTCAGTTCATCAAGGAGCGCGTTGCCAGAGTCGACGCGATGACCGGTCAACTCGCCATCAGGCTGCGCCGCGCCGTCGGCATCGAGGCGATGTGTGGCGTGGTGGTGTTGACCCTGACTGCGTGGATGCTGTCGCTGTCGCCGCCGAAGGTCGCGGCCACGACCGACAACACCAAGGGGCTGGCCGCGACGCTGCACATCACCAACGACGCGGCCGACGTCACGGTGAAGTTCAGTGCCGCGATCGGGCCGAACGCAGTGCGCGTCGAGGTCGACAAGCCGACAACGGGGATCACCGGTCTGGCCGTCGACTTCAGCCCACCGGCCGGCGCGACCGTTCCCAGTGTCACGCTCAACGTGCCCTTGACGGCGGCGGGTGTCGCCGTGCTGCCGATCGAGCAGGGTCTGCCTCTGGGCTCGCCCGGTGTGTGGACGGTGACCGTTCGCTTCGGGGCCACGCCGATCGGCTCCAAGACGGTGCTGTTGACCGATGGCACGACCGCAACTCCGGATAGCACGCTGACCGCGCTGCCGTTGACTACCCCGACGACGATTGCGCCGTAGGCGCTCGTCCCACGACCGAGGCGAATGCCACTGGGCTGGCCACCTCGAGCTGGTCGTACCGGCAGGACTCCGGTGTGCGATCGGGCCGCCAGCGCACGAACTGTGAGCCGTGACGGAAGCGGCCTTCCTGCAATTGGCCGAACGTCACCTCGGCGACGCGTTCGATCCGCAGCGGGACCCAGCTGAGGTCCTTGCCGGCGTTCCACCGGCTGCCCCCGCCGGGCATGCGAGTGCCGGACTCCTCGGCACGCGTCATCCACTCGGCCCAATCGCGCCACGGGTGATTGTCGAGCGCATGATGGGTCAGGGGCTCGAGCTCGGCCAGCAGTTCGGCGCGGCGCTTGACGGTGAACGATGCCACGACGCCGACGTGGTGCAGATCGCCGTCGTCGTCGTACAACCCGAGCAACAACGATCCGACCCCGTTGCCGTCTTTGTGGATGCGGTAGCCGGCGATAACGCAGTCGGCGGTGCGTTGATGCTTGACCTTGATCAGCGTGCGCTTGTCGGGGGTGTACGGGTCGCTGAGTCGCTTGGCGATCACGCCGTCGAGCCCGGCGCCCTCGAACTCGGTGAACCATCGCTGGGCGACGGCGACGTCGGTGGTGGACGGGCACAGGTACACCGGCGCGACCGCCGATGCCAACTGCTCTGTCAGCAACTGATGCCGATCCGCCAACGGTCGATCGAGCAATGCATCGTCGTCGAGTGCGAGCAGATCGAAGGCCACGAACGACGCAGGTGTTTCCGCGGCGAGTCGGCGCACGCGTGACTCTGCCGGGTGGATGCGCTGCAGCAGCGCGTCGAAGTCGAGCCCGCGATCATCGTTGGCGGGTACGACGATCTCGCCGTCGACGACGCATCGTTGCGGTAGCGATGCAAGCAACGGCGCCAGCAACTCGGGGAAGTAGCGCGTGAACGGTCGCTCGTTGCGGCTGGCCAGTTCGATGTGATCGCCGTCGCGGAACACGATGCAGCGAAAGCCGTCCCACTTCGGTTCGTAGTGCCATCCGTCGCCGACGGGGATCTCGGGCGCGGCCTTCGACAGCATCGGCGACAACGGTGGCTGGATGGGCAGCGACATCGGCTCCAGCTTGCCAGACAGGCCGGTACGCAAGACCTCACCGTTTCGGTCAAGGTCGTCTACGAGATCGCCTGAGCCATCGAAGTAGCGTGGTCGGCAATGAGCAACCCGATGGATGCCAAGCTCGAAGAACTCCGACAGCGCCGCGAGCAGGCGTACCACGCCGGTTCGCCGCGCTCGGTCGAACGCCAGCACGAGAAGGGCAAGATGCTGGCTCGCGAGCGGCTCGACTGCTTCCTCGACCCCGGCAGCTTCCACGAACTCGATCTCTTGGCCCGGCACCGCGCCCAGGCCGCCGGCCTCGAAGAGCGGCCCTACACCGATGGTGTGATCACGGGCTGGGGCACGGTCGAGGGTCGCAAGGTGTTCGTCTTCAGCCAGGACTTCACCGTGTTCGGTGGCGCGCTCGGCGAGGTGTTCGCCGAGAAGATCCACAAGATGATGGATCTCGCCCTGAAGGTCGGTGCTCCCGTGATCGGGCTCAACGATGGCGCCGGCGCGCGCATTCAAGAAGGTGTCGTGTCGCTGGCCAGCTACGGCGGCATCTTCTATCGCAACGTGCTCTCGAGCGGCGTGGTTCCGCAGATCTCGGTGATCCTCGGCCCGTGCGCCGGCGGCGCGGTCTACAGCCCGGCCATGACCGATTTCATCTTCATGGTTCGCGAGTCGAGCCACATGTTCATCACCGGTCCCGACGTCGTGAAGACGGTGACCGGTGATGAGGTGACGTTGGAGGAACTGGGCGGTGCGATGAGCCATGCCTCCAAGAGCGGTGTAGCCACCTTCGTGTCGCCCGACGAGAAGTCGTGTCT
>JANPOJ010000651.1:0-9989 GCA_031427935.1 Ilumatobacteraceae bacterium
CCGTCCTTTTCGAGCACGAACCGGTCAGCACGCCGGTCGCCGTCGAGCAGTCGCTCCGTCTCGCGAACCAACACCTGCGACTCCACGGCGGACAGCAGGCCCGGCCGGAAGGCGAACCCGTCGCGCCGATACTCAGTGACCAGATCGTGCAACACGCCAGAAAGTATCACCTCCCACGACGATCACGTTTGTCCAGGTGCGGGCATGGAATCAACCCCCAGATGTCGCCCGATCGGGTGTCGTGTGGTGGTTGTCACCCCGGAGATCGAAACGTTCCGGGACACCGAGACGTGTCACTCCGTAACGTATCCGTAATATTTGTCATGTGTTTGCAATATTGGCGTGATGGAGACGGTCCCCCACCAGCGACCATCGACGTACGCGCGCCTGGACGCATTCGGCAACGAATCGAAGGAGAAACACACCGCATGATCGACACACTCGACCATGAAATGCGGCCCGTGCCGCGACCGATGGATCCCCAACCATCGCGCCGACGAATCGACCATCGGGCGGGGGTGGTGCTCTTGCCGCTGCGGCTCTTCCTGGCTGCGGGCTGGCTGCGGGCGGCCGCCGAGAAGTTGATCGACAAGCAGTGGTGGACGGGCAACAAGCTCCGCTCGTTCCTGACCAAGCAACACGACGAGGCCCTCCCCTTCTTCAGGCCGGTGATGGACCACGTCCTCGCGCCAGGGGCACACACCGTGGCGATCGTCGTCGTCCTGACCCAGTTGGGCTGTGGATTGGCGATCGCCTTCGGCAAGCCGTTGCGGCTCGCCCTGCGATGGGCGGTGCTGCTCAACGTCGTGTTCATCATGGCGGGGAGGGTGAACCCGTCGGCGTTCTACCTCGTGATGGAGATCGTGCTGTTGTTCGCCATCGCGGACGGCACCATGGGCGTTCGCCCGACCTCGCCATCGCGGCGCACGGTCGCACTGGCCATCCTCTCGGTTGGTGCGGCCATCGCTGTCACGCCCTACATTCGCACCATCGAGCCGGCAAAGGTGATCGACGACCCGGCCATGATGCTCGTGTTCCTTGGCGTCGTCGTCGCCGTCACCTTGATGGCCCGCCGAGCCGCGCACCGTCCCGATCACGTCACCTACCCGCGACGGTTGTGGACGACGTGGGCGGCCGGGTGGATGCACGCCAAGCCGCACCATCGTGTGATCAGCGATCTCGAACAGTGGTACGCCATGCCGAGCAGCGAGTTCGCGCCGCCGCGCCGAGGGACGGCCGTCTCCGTCACCCGCCTGCTGCCACCGTTGCAGTCGATGCCGACACATCCCCCGACGGGGGATTGATCCATCGCTGAATGAAAGGTCGTTCGGCACTAGGCGCCCCGCAAAGTCAGACGTCTCATGGATAGATGAAATGAGCCGCCATTCCGGGCGGTGGGACCGTGGCTCGCTCATCTCCCCAAGCAACAACAGACCCCAAACAGGAGGTCACACCCATGAAAGCACTCGTCTACCACGGCCCGAACAACAAGGCGTGGGAAGAAGTGCCGAAGCCAACGCTGCAGGCCGACACCGACGCGATCGTTCGTGTCGACGCCACCACCATCTGCGGCACCGATCTACACATCCTCAAAGGCGACGTGCCCGCGGTGACCGACGGACGCATCCTCGGCCACGAGGCGGTTGGCACCGTCGACGAGGTTGGTGCCGCGGTCAAGAACCTCAAGCCGGGCGACAAGGTGCTCGTCTCGTGCGTCACCGCATGCGGTTCCTGCAGGTACTGCCGCGAGGGCCGCTACGGCCAGTGCCTCGGCGGAGGCGGTTGGATCCTTGGTCACAAGATCGACGGCACCCAAGCGGAATACGTACGAGTGCCGTTCGCCGACAACTCCACGTACCCGGCACCCGCCGGGGTTTCCGACGAGGAACTGCTGATGCTTGCCGACATCTTGCCGACGGGCTACGAAGTCGGCGTGCTCAACGGTTGCATCCGCCCCGGCGACGTCGTCGCGGTGGTCGGCGCCGGCCCGATCGGCCTCTCGGCCATCATCGGCGCCAAGCTGTTCAGCCCGAGCCACATCATCGCCATCGACAAGGCCGACACACGACTGGAAGCCGCCAAGCAGTTCGGCGCCGACGTTGTCGTGAACAACGGTCGCGAAGATGCTCTGGCGGTGGTGCAAGGCCTGACCGGCGGCCTCGGTGCAGACGTGGCGATCGAAGCCGTCGGCGTGCCGGCAACCTTCGAACTGGCGGCAGAGCTCATCCGCCCGGGCGGTCACGTCGCGAACATCGGCGTGCATGGCGAAGCCGTGACACTTCACTTGGAGACGCTGTGGATCAAGGACGTGACGATCACGACCGGGCTGGTCGACACCTACTCCACGCCGACACTTCTGAAGCTGATCACAAACGGGCAGCTCGCCGCCGAAAAGTTCGTCACGCACCACTTCGACCTGGAGCACATGGTTGAGGCGTACGACGTGTTCGGCCGCGCCGCGGACACCGGCGCACTGAAGGTCGTGCTCAGCCGCACGCCGTAACAGCAGATCGGCGGAACTAGATTGGACTCCGTGTTCGGCGCAGTGGATACCCCGTTACTGCGCCGGATACGCGAGTCCGTCATCGGTGATGATCAGGTGATGGATGGCCCGTACGGGCCTCACCGGATCACGTACGCCGACTACACCGCCTCGGGCCGGGCGCTGAGCTTCATCGAGGACTTCATCCGCGACGAGGTGTTGCCGCGGTACGCAAACACGCATACGGAGTCCTCGGGCACCGGCCTGCAGACGACGCGCCTGCGTGAAGACGCGCGGCGCATCATCAGCGATGCCGTCGGCGCCGACGCGGAGTGCTGCGTGATCTTCTGCGGCTCCGGAGCGACCGGGGCGATCGACAAGTTGATCGGCGTCATGAACCTCCGGTTGCCAGCCGATCTCGACGACCGCTATCACCTTGCAGATTGCATCCCCGAGGTCGACCGCCCGGTCATCTTCGTCGGACCGTTCGAGCATCACTCCAACGAAGTCCCGTGGCGCGAGTCGATCGGCGATGTGGTCACCATTCCCGAAGATGCCGACGGCCACATCGACTTGGCGCGTCTCGAGGCGGAGCTGATCGCTCATGCTGACCGCGCGGTCAAGATCGGCTCGTTCTCCGCAGCCTCCAACGTGACCGGCATCGTCTCCAACACCTGTGCCATCGCCGATCTGCTGCACCGCCACGGCGCGTTGTCGTTCTGGGACTTCGCCGCCGCCGCACCGTACATCGACATCGACATGTACCCGCAGTGTGCCGAGCACCCGCTGGCCTACAAGGATGCTGTCTTCCTCAGCCCCCACAAGTTCGTCGGCGGCCCGGGAACTCCCGGCGTGCTCGTGGCCCGCCGCTCGTTGCTGCACAACCGCGTGCCCGACGTCGTCGGCGGTGGAACGGTGGCATACGTCAATCCCACGGAGCACCGTTACCTCGACGACCCGGTGCACCGCGAGGAGGGTGGCACCCCTGCCATCATCGAGTCGATACGCGCCGGCATGGTCTTCCAGCTGAAGCAGGCCGTCGGTGTCGAAACCATCAAGCAGCTGGAGGAGTCGTATTGGCGGCGCGCCGTTGCCAGGTGGTCGGCCAACCCGGCGATGCAGGTGCTCGGCAACACGTGCTCCGATCGGCTGTCGATCCTGTCGTTCGTCATCAGGCGACCGGGCGGCCGCTACCTCCATCACAACTTCGTTGTTGCGCTGCTCAGCGATCTGTTCGGCATCCAATCGCGGGGCGGCTGCTCGTGCGCCGGGCCGTACGGCCACCGACTGCTCGGCATCGACATCGAGCGGTCGCACGAGTTCGAGCGCGAGATCACCCAAGGCTGCGAAGGCATCAAGCCCGGGTGGACGCGCGTCAGCTTCAACTACTTCATCTCCGAGACCGTGTTCCAATACCTCGTCGACGCGGTCGACCTCGTCGCCGAGCACGGTTGGAAGTTGCTGCCGGAGTATCGGTTCAACCCCTCGTCGGGCCTGTGGCGCCATCACCACGGGCCGATCGAGCCACCGCTGCGCCTGTCGCAACTCTCGTACGATCCCGCAACGGGTGATCTGCGGCGGCCGCCGGTCGACCGGGCCCGGGCTTCGGAAGACGCTCTCGGCGGTTACCTCGATGCCGCCCGTGTGCGTTTCGACGAAGCGACCGCCTGGACGCAGACGAACCCGCACGCCGGGGCACTCTCGGCGGAGTTCGAGCACCTGCGGTGGTTCGACCTCCCCGACGAATCGCTCGTGGACTGACCGAAAGGCACGAACGTGGACGACCAGTACCTCGCTCGCTTCCGCGAACGTTCCGCCTATGAAGCGGCCCGTACTGGCCCGCCAGAGGGCTTTCCCAAACTGCGCGACCTGCCCCTCTGCCGCTACACCGACACGACGTTTCGGGCCCTCGAGGACGAGCACCTGTTCAAGCGGATGTGGCTCTACGCGGCACATGACTCGGAGTTGCCGACGGCAGGCGGCTACGCGCTGCGCGACATCGCCGGCGCCAACATCTTGCTGACGCGAGGTGACGACGGCGTCGTGCGGGCGTTCCACAACGCCTGCCGTCACCGCGGCGCCCCGGTCGTTCGCGACGACTGCGGTACGGCGCGCGTGCTGACCTGTCAGTTCCACTCGTGGAGCTACGACCTCTGCGGCGAGCTGGTCAGGGTGCCCGACGAGCGCGACTTCGTCGACCTCGACAAGTCGGAGCGAGGGCTGCGTGCGGTGCGATGCGAGGCGTGGGGAGGGTGGCACTTCGTCAACCTCGACGCCGACGCCGAGCCGCTGCTCGATTGGCTGGCGCCGCTCCCGTCGCTGCTACCCGAGCTTGCCGCCGCGCCGTTCCGCGTGATCGACGTCAAGAAGGTCGAGCTCGGATGCAACTGGAAGATCCTCGCCGAGGCCTTCTTGGAGGTGTACCACGCCCGCACGATCCATCCGAAGACGGTCGGCCCCAGCCTCGACACTCGCGGGACCGTGATCACGCTCTACGACCACGGCCACCAGTCGATGGTCTCGCCGGTCAACCGGGGTGCCCGCGGCGACAACCGCGAGCTCCTGCCGGTGTTCGAGGGTGCAACCAAGCTGTTCCTCGACGGCGACGTACAACCCGCCTACGGCTTCTTCCCGAACCTCATCACCCCGTTCGATGCGCGCGGCTTCCCATTCCTGGTGTTCTGGCCGTTGTCCATCGATCGCACTCGGCTTGACATCACATGGTTCGCAGCCGACTGGGGCGAGGGCGAGATGCCGGTCGAGCAGACCGAGATCTGGAAGCAGCGGTTGAGCCGGTTCGACAACGTGATGGACGAGGACTACGAGAACCTCGAGCCGATCCAGCGGTCGATGGAGTCCGCTGCACACGGCGGCCAGGCGATCAACTACCAGGAGCGCCGCATCTGGCATGTGCAGGCCTGGATCGACAAGATCATCGGCGCCGAGCGCATCCCCGAGCACCTGCGCGTCGCCGACCTGCTGGCCGACTGGGTCGAGCACCCGTAGCGCACGCATCGAGGCCTGAAGCACTCGTCGGTCTCGCGGAGTGTGAGACTTTGGTCGGCCAGCCGATTCGGACCTTCACCGAGGGCGCGTAGTGCACCAGCGGGGCACCCTGCAGCGGCGACAGCCCGGCGGCGGCGACCAACGTGTCGTCGAGATCGACCAGCCGGGCGTGATGCAGCGGCCAAACGGCGTGACGACTGGTAGGAGATTGTCGACCCAGAACGCTCGATGCTCATCTTCGACCAGAAGTACGGGAGCCGGTAGGTGCACCGGGCCGTGACCACGGCACCCAGCCGAGCTGCGTCGAGCGAGAAGAACCACACCCCGCTGGTCCCACTTTCCCGTGCAGCCGATCCCCCATCGACGCGGACCCTATTGCGGCTGAGCGTGCTCGCGCGACACACTGGCCGTTCAGGCTGGCTTGCGGGCGATGATCTGCACGACGGATCCGACACCGGTGTGCCCTGGTCCCTCGATGACGTCTCGGTCGATCTCCACAGCGTGGAGGAACTCCAACCCAGCGAGCTCGTCGCTCAATGCGCCGAGCGTCATGGTGGTCTCGCCCGTCGACGGGCCACCGGTCCCACGGCCGACCTGAGCGGGTGTGTAGGCCTCGAGCAGGAAGACGCCGCCGGGCTTCAGCGCGGCGACGACGCGAGCGTGCAACCCGCGGCGAACGTGTGGTGGCATGTGCGCGAAGATCGAGACGATTGCGTCCCAACGGTCCGTTCCGATGTCGAACATCTCGAGATCGCCCGCCACCGCATCGACCTCGACGCCTCGCTGTTCAGCAAGTCGCAACGTCTTGGCGACGCCGGCTGAGGCGAGATCGACGCTGTGCACGTCGTAGCTGCGCTCGGCGAGGAAGACGGCGTTGCGACCCTCGCCCTCGGCCAGGCACAGCACCGACCCGGCCGGCAGCATCGCAACGCTGTCGCGCAGGAACTCATTGGGATCGGTGCCGAACAGATAGGCCTCGGTGCTGAACCGCTCCTCCCACAGACCCCGCGGAATCACTGGCTCGGCCATCGTCACGCCATCTTCATGAACATCTTCTGCACGTCGGGCAATGCGTAGCCCTCGGCGGCGGCACGCTCCGGATCCGACACGCACCAGGTCAGGCCGGCAGCCACCAACAGGAACCCGGCCTGCTCGAGTGCCTTGGTGACAGCAGAGAGCTGCGTGACGATCTCGCGGCAGTCACGACCCTCGGCCAACATCTGCTGCACGCCACGCACCTGCCCTTCCGCACGGCGCAATCGCTTGGTGAGATCGGCAACTGTCTCTTCAGGTAGCTCCATGAGGCGCCTTCCTCGGTGGTCTTGATCAACCAGAACTATACCCCACCGGGTACCAAGAGGAGTGCAGGATGGGTAGGAGATTCCGACCAAAGTCCCTAGCGTTTGATACCCCAAGGGGTATAGGTTCTAGATGGCGAGATGTGCCCGAGAAGGAGTACGACATGAGCGAGAACGGCTACGGCAAGGCAGTCTTGGAGGAATTGCGACCGCTCCATCGCGAGCTGCGTCACGCAATACCCGATGTGTACAAGGGTTTCGGCGAGTTCCATCATGCGGCCTTCGCGCCGGCCGCGCTCGACGCCAAGACGAAAGAGTTGATCGCCATGGCCATCGGCGTGATCGAGCGCTGCGACGGATGCATCGCCTCACATGCCGAAGGTGCGGCACGCGCCGGCGCAACTCGGCAGGAGGCTGCCGAGGCAATCGGCGTGGCGATGCTGATGAACGGTGGGCCGGCAACCATCTACGGTCCTCGGGCGTACGCCGCATTCTGCGAGTTCACCCCAGCGGCGACCGCTGCGGCCTGACGCAAGCCGAGCGCTACGCCGGCACTGGCGCGCAGGGCGTCGATGACGCCGGCCGTTGCGATGGTGGTGGGAACGATCGGGATCGACCGCACGGCCAACGACGCGATCGGCTGCGAGCTCTCTCATTGATCGAACAACGCCGAACGTACGCGATGTCGGCACGACATGCCACCAACCCCGCCGGCGAAGGACCGAAGACATCGAACCGCCACACGCCCGGCTCGCCCAGCCCAACGCGCCAGAGGCTTCGTTCGGTGTCGGTTCCCGCTGTAGCTGCGAGTCGGGACAACGTGGACCACGATCGGAGCCGCCACGGCAAATGGCTAGATTTTCGGATCAGAAAGCGCCATAATCATCGGATGGAAGCCGGAGTCCGAGAGCTACGAGATCACCTCAGCCACTATCTCAACGCTGTCCGTGATGGCCAAGAAGTGACTGTCACCGACCACGGCAAGGCGGTAGCCAGACTCGTTCCACTCGACCAACCTCGAACCCTCGATCGCCTCATCGCCGAGGGGCTCGTTACGCCGGCACTCGTGATCAAACGCCCACGAACGGCTCGACGCATCGTGTCGAGGGGCACTGTCAGCGATCTCGTGGCCGAACAACGTCAGTGATCGCCTACTTCGACACGTCGGCCATCCTTCCCCTGATCATCGACGAGCCGTCATCGACGATCTGCACACGGCTGTGGAACGACGCTGACCGAAGCATCAGCGTCCGGCTCCTGTATCCCGAGGCACGAGCCGCGCTGGCCAAGGCTCGGCGCATGGACCGCATCACCAGCCCGCAGCTCACAGCAGCCATCGCCGAGCTCGAAGCAATCATCACCGAAGTCGACCACATCGAGGTCACCGCCGAGTTAGCCCACACTGCGGGCGAACTCGCGCAAACGCACGGGCTACGTGGCTACGACGCCGTTCATCTCGCCGCAGCGTCGTCCGCAGCGCATACTGAGCTCGTGCTGGCGACCGGAGACACCGATCTCGCCCTAGCCGCGCGGTCAGTCGGAATCTCTGTCGCGTTCACGAACTGAGACCGTCGCCAAGCGACTCGCCGGCTGTGGTCAGGGGCAGCGTCTCCCGGCACGAACGGGGGCCGCGACGCCGGCCGTTCTGTGCGCGGCGGTCGGCGAAGCCGGGGCGGTTCACACGACCATCGGCAGCGTGATCGCGTGGTTGCGGAAGCCGATCACTGCTTTCTGGACGGTCACCTCACCGAAGCTGCGGCAACACGTCCAAGGATGTGCGTTCGAATGTCTCACGTCGGTCTGGAGAAGGAAAGCCGAGCACCAGTTCGTCGAACTTCATCGCGTGGAGGTGCTCGGCGAATGCGCGCAGAGCGTCGGGGTCACCCCACGGGTCGACGCCGTTGTTGGGCATCAGCAGCAGGGATCGACCGATCGAGGCCGGGTCACGCCCCACCGATTCACAGGCCACACGGAGGCCCTCATTTCGTTCCCGAGTGACGGCGACAAGCTCGGCGACCGTGAGATCCTCGACGCCGCCGTAGGAGCTCCACACATCCCCGCGCAGTGCCGCCACCCTCAAGGCTTTCGGACCGTGGGCGGCGACGATCAACGAAGGGCGCGGCTGCTGCACACAACCCGGCGTCGTCCGAGCATCCTGATACGTCGTGAACCGACCTGAAAAGGGCTCCAGATCATTCCGCAGCAGCCGATCCAGAACCACCAGGCCCTCGTCGAGTCGCGCGACTCGCTCGCTACCAGACATCTCGTGCATTCCGCCCATCACCTGATCGGCAAAGCGGCCTGCCCCGACGCCGACATCGATCCGGCCGCCCGAGAACTGATCGAGCGCGATGACGGTTCGCGCCATCTGAACAGGATCGCGCCACGACAGATTCGCCACCAACGGGCCGAGACGGATCTTCGTCGTGTTCTGCACCCAGGCACCCAACGTGGCCCACCCGTCGAGGAATGGCCAGTCCGCAGCAAAGTAGGCGAAGAGATGATCGGCGGCGTAGAGAGCGTCGTAGCCCAGCTGTTCGCTCACGGTCGCGGCCTCGAGCATCTTCGACGGGCTGGTCGACAGGGAGATCAGTCCGAAGCGCATCCGCAGAAGATACTTGCCGCTGTCACATCCCCCGAACAGATGCCGAGCCGAGATGGGCTTGTCGTTTCTGCACGCGCGACTTCCTTGCGTCTCAGCACGAAGACCGGGCAATCGGAGCGCACCCCACGGCACCCAGTCCCAGAGTTCTTGGCGCCCACCTCGGTGCCCCGAAAGACTCCACAGGGCTGCGTCGAGTACCGAACTGCCGATCTCGCACACTCCCCAGGGAGCGTGCGATTGTGAATCAGGGAGCGGTGCTCGCCCGAGCGGCCGTCGTATTGCGGTTCTACGAAGACATGTCCTTCGACGAGGTGGCCGGTGTGTCGATGCGCGCTCTCAACGAAATCGAATCGAAACCACGCCCTCGGGGTCTGAACAATCGCAGGACGGACACTCATCGGAACTCCCCTTGATCCCATGAACCGACAGGTCCCGATCCACGAGGAATGCCCCGCAGCATTGGCGCCTTCTGCCAGCCGCGGCGTCTGACCTGACGCGCTTGGCCGGTACTAGCACCTATGACCAATTGCTTCATCGGGGCAATTGGTGTGAACTGACGGTTGGGGGCGCATCAGAGTGCCGAAAGGGTCTTCATGAC
>JANPOJ010000652.1:0-11001 GCA_031427935.1 Ilumatobacteraceae bacterium
CGTGGTCCAGCACCGGGATGCCGTCGGCAGTGACCCACACGTCGCTCTCCAGCCCGTTGGCGCCCAGCTTCAGCGCCAGCTCGAAACCGGCGAGCGTGTTCTCGGGGGCATGGGCACGGGCACCGCGGTGGCCGAATGCAATGGGCTCGTCCAGGAGCGACGGAAGGCGTTGCTGCACCGCTGAATGATGGCACGGTGCGGTTCTGATCGCAGGTCCAGCTCGTAGACTCCCCGGCGATGTTCAATCTCAGCGGCAGCGAAATCGTTTTCCTGCTGCTGATCGCGCTCATCGTGCTCGGACCCGAGAAACTGCCTGAGGCCGTCCGCAAGTTCGGGAAGGCCTACGCCGAGATCAAGAAGATGTCGAGCGGGTTCCAGAGCGAGCTGAAGTCGGCGCTCGACGAGCCGATGCGCGAGATGCGCGAGACCGCTGATGCGTTGAAGAAGGCGGTCAATTTTGAATTCGACGACAACGGTGGCGCGGTTTTTCACGACAGCACGCCCGACACGGCGACGCCCGCCGGCGAATCACCGGCTGCCGAAAGTGAAGCTGCGGCGAAACCTGCCGACACGGCAACGGTCGACTCCGAGCCCGTCGGTACCGATCCGGTCGACGCGGCACCGGCTGAGGCCGAACCGGCGGACGCTGTTCCGGCGAGCAACGAACCCCCGCTCGTGCGTCCACCGGGCCCGACATTTCACTCCGCAGCTCCGCAGCCCAAGGTCGTCGAGGCTGTCGAGGCTGTCGAGGCTGTCGAGGCTGTCGAGGAGACCGCTTCCGAATGAAGTTGTCGTTGAAGCGAAGCGGACGGCCGAAAGTCGCGTCCCCCGAAGATCGGATGACGCTCACCGAGCATCTTGCCGAGTTGCGCTCGCGCATCATCCGCTCGCTGTTGGCTGTCGTGATCGGCATCATCGTGATGCTGGCGTTCTACGACCAGGTGCTCGACTTCCTGCGTCGACCCTACGAGGCACTGTGCGACCGCAAGCCGGGCCTCAAGTGCGAGCTGCAGTTCATCGGTCCACTGGAGGGCTTCACCACCCGACTGTCGATCTGCACCTACGGCGGGATCGTTCTGGCGCTGCCGATCATCATGTGGCAGATCTGGCGGTTCATCGTCCCGGCCTTGCACACCAAGGAGAAGAAGTACGCGATCCCGTTCATCCTGTCGTCGGTGGTGCTGTTCGCGATGGGTGCCGCCGTCGCCTATTGGACGCTGACGCCGGCGCTCGACTTCTTGATCTCATGGTCGGGCAGCGGGGTCAAAGCCAACTTCCAGGTCAGCAAGTACGTCAGCCTGGTCGGCCTGATGATCGCGGTCTTCGGCATCACGTTCGAGTTCCCGGTCCTGCTCGTCTTCTTGCAACTGGTCGGTGTGCTGACGCCGCAAACGTTGATGAAGCAGTGGCGGTACTCCACCGTCATCATCTTCGTGATCGCAGCCGTCATCACCCCCAGCGGCGATCCGTACTCGATGATGGCCCTGGCCCTACCGATGGTGATCTTCTACGTCGTGTCGATCGTGATCGGCGTGGTCGTGCAGCGACGCAAGCGCGCCAACCAAGCGGCCGCCAACTGACACGATGAGGTCGTGAACGCGCGTCGGGCCGAGCTGGTTGCCCACTACGGCTTCCCACTGGACGACTTCCAACTTCGTGCCCTCGATGCCCTCGACGCCGGGCAGTCGGTGCTGGTCGCCGCGCCGACGGGCAGCGGCAAGACAGTCGTTGCCGAGTACGCCATCGATGTTGCTATCGGCGATGGCCACCGGGCGTTCTACACCGCGCCGATCAAGGCGTTGTCGAACCAGAAGTACCACGATCTCGTTGCCAGGCTCGGCCCGCACAACGTCGGCCTGCTGACCGGTGACAACACGATCAACGGCGACGCACCGGTCGTGGTCATGACGACCGAGGTGCTGCGCAACATGATCTACGCGCGCAGCGCCTCGCTCGATCGGTTGGCGGTCGTCGTGCTCGACGAGGTGCACTTCCTGCAGGACACCTACCGGGGTCCGGTGTGGGAGGAAGTGATCATCCATCTGCCCACGCGGGTGCGCCTGGTGTGCCTGTCGGCGACAGTCAGCAATGCGGCTGAGCTGGCCGAATGGATCTCGACGGTGCGCGGGCCGACCACCGCGATCGTCGAGGACCGGCGCCCGGTCAAACTCGACAACCTGTATCTGATCGGCGACAAGACGCACGATCGAATGCATCTGCTGCCCACGTTGGTGAACGGTCGGATGAACGGTGACGCGGCGCGCCTCGACGAGGAGGCAGCACGCAGCGCCAAGGGCAGCCGGCCTCGAAAGGGCGCGGCGCAGGCGAGGCGACGTTTGTTCACGCCATCGCGACTGGAGGTCGTCGACCTGCTCGAGCAGCACCGAATGCTGCCGGCCATCCAGTTCGTCTTCAGCCGGAACCAGTGCGACGAAGCAGCCAAATCGGTGATGGCTGCAGGCACCCGATTGACCAGCGGCGCCGAGCGCGACCGGATTCGCGAGATCGTCGACGCCAGGTTGGGCGCGATCGACCCGGCCGACCTCGCGGTGCTGGGATACAGCACCTTCCTCGGTCAGCTCGAAGCCGGTGTCGCGGCACACCACGCGGGCATGGTGCCGCCGTTCAAGGAAGTGGTCGAGGCCTGCTTCATCGAAGGATTGGTCAAGGTCGTCTTCGCCACCGAGACCCTGGCGGTCGGCATCAACATGCCCGCCAAGACCGTGGTCATCGAGAAGCTGACCAAGTTCACCGGCGACCATCACGCGTTCCTGACGCCGGGGGAGTACACGCAACTGACCGGGCGGGCTGGGCGCAGGGGCATGGACGACCTCGGCTACGCCGTCGTGCTGTGGAGCCCGTTCGTGCCGTTCGACCAGGTTGCCGCACTGGCCAGCAGCCGCACGTTCCATCTCACCTCCGCATTTCGCCCGACGTACAACATGGCCGCCAACCTGGTGCGCTCGTACACCAGCGAACGCGCCCACCACCTGCTCAACTTGTCGTTCGCGCAGTACCAAGCTGATGGCGACGTCGTGCGCATCGAGGCGCGACTCGATCGTCGGCAGACCCACCTGGCCGATCTGCTGGAGCGGGCACACAGCCCTTTCGGTGACATCGATGAGTACCGCAGGGAGATGAAAGGGATCGCCCAGCCAGTTGTTGGCGGCGCCGTTGGCCGCGACGATCTGGTGACGCTGGCGCTGATGAAGCTGCGGCCAGGCGACGTGATCTATGCCGAGAAGGCTCGCTATGCCGGACGAGTGGCCGTGCTGACCAGCGCGCATCGCAAAGGTGGCCTGCGCGTGACCGGATTGACAGCCCGCCGCGATCTGGTGATGTTGACAGCGGTCGACTTCGAGGAGCCGCCCCGAGCGTTGGGCAAGATTGAACTTCCCGCCGACTATGCGCCGAACCGCCACGACTTCCAGAAGGAGGTCGTGCATCGGTTGGAGCTGGCCACGCTGGCGCCGCACTCCAAGCGTGCCCGTCGGGCGGTCGAGGTCTCTGGCGATGGCTCGCACCCGGTGGAGGCCGACCCCGAGCTCGACGATCGGCTCAAGGCCGCTGCCCAGGCCGAACGTGTGGCGCGCGAAGTCGAGGAGTTGCGTACTCGCGTACGCACCCGGAGCCAATCCGTCGCCCGCGACTTCGACCGCGTGCTGCGGGTGCTCGAGAACTGGGGCTATGTCGACGGTTGGGCGCTGACGGAGCCGGGCAAGATCCTGGCCAGAACGTTCCACGAGTGCGATCTGTTGATCGTCGAGTGCCTGCGCCAGGGGCTGCTCGATGATCTCGATCCTGCGGCGCTGGCCGGTCTGGTCTCGGTCTTCGTCTACGAGCACCGCAGCCCGGAGGCACCGCCCATGGCGTGGTTCCCGTCGCCGACGGTGCGCAAGCGCTGGCAGCGGATCGCCGAGATCAGCTACGAGCTCGAAGAGATCGAGGAAGAGGCAGGGTTGTCGGTGCACCGGCCACCCGATGCCACCTTCGTCGCCGTCGCGTTCGCCTGGGCGGCGGGGGAGGGGTTCGCCGAGGTCGTCGAGGCCGAAGAGCTCTCAGGTGGCGACTTCGTGCGAACGATGAAGCAACTGATCGATGTGCTGCGGCAGTTGGCGCTCGTCGCGCCGGAGCGCGCCACCCGACACAGCGCCGAGCAGGCCGCCGACCAACTGTTCCGCGGGGTGGTGGCGGCCTCGAGCGCGGTGGAGACACCCGACGAGGAGCCCGACGCCACCACGATCGGCGAACGCAGCGATGACGATTCGCAAGGGTGAACCCTGGGGCGAGCCAGCGGAATGCCCGTCCGACGTCAGGGTCGTGTCGACTGATCGCGACCTACGCGACTGGGTGATCTGGCATCGCACACGCGACCAACCCATTCGTCCGATCGGGGTGTCAGGCGGCGACGTCGCGCGCACGTGTGGCGGAGCGAGCGGCACAGGTCTGCTGTCGGTGAAGGTGGTGGTCGACGCAATGCGCGTCACACTCGACGACGGCGCACCGACGTGGGGAGTGGCTCACGTGGTCGCCCGCCGCGAATGGTGGCGCGGCGATATCGCGATGGTGATGAATGCCCAGTTCTACGGGCCGTACGACGTGGCGCCGCGCTCGCATCCCAATGACGGCAAGCTCGACGTCGTGCGCGTGGATGCAGCGATGAGCATCCGCGAACGTGTGCAGGCGCGACAGCGGGCTCGCACGGGCACGTACCTTCCCCACCCGCGCATCGGATCGCGATCGCTCGCCGAGGTCGACCTGGTGTTCGAACGTCCGATGGTCGTGTGGATCGATGGGGTGCGGTGTGGCACTGCCAGCCACGTGCACGTCGATGTCGAGCCCGACGCCTACACGGCGTACGTCTGAGTCGGGAGTGCCCGTCGGGCACACCGGGACTATGGTCGAACGCCATGCAGTCATGGATCCTCGACGAATCGCCCGGTGCCTATCGATGGGGGTCGATCGACCTGCCCGAGCTGGCAGCAGACGACGTGGCAATCCGCGTCGTCGCCAGCGCGCTCAACCACATGGACCTCTGGGTCACCCGCGGCGCGCCGAAGCCTCCCCTGCCGCACGTGCCCGGTTGCGACGTCGCCGGCATCGTGTCGGCGATCGGCTCGGACGTCACCACGGTGGCGGTCGGTGACGAAGTGGTCGTCAATCCCGGCGTCTCGTCGGTTGCCGACATCGAGGCGTGGGGCAATGACAGCCCGATGGGCTCCAGCTTCATGATCTACGGCGAGCACTGTTGGGGTGGCCATGCCGAGACCGCGATCGCTCCCGAGCGCAACGTTCGCAAGCGGCCATCGACACGAACGTGGGAGGAATGTGCAGCGTTCCCGCTCGCGTACCTCACGGCCTACCGGATGTTGCGCCGGGCCCGCCTGCAGTCGGGCGACACGTTGTTGGTGGTCGGGATCGGCTCTGGCGTGTCGTGCGCCGCGCTGGCCTTGGGAACGATGATGGGTGCGCGAGTCGAAGTCACCAGCCGCAGCGAGCAGAAGCAGGCTCAGGCCATCGAGATGGGGGCTGCCGCGGCGCATGACAGCGCCGCTGCCAAGTGGGCAGTCGAGGCCGATGTCGTCGTCGAGAGTGTCGGCCCCGCCACATGGGACCAATCGGTACGGGCACTCAAGCCTGGGGGGCGCATGGTGGTGTGTGGCAGTACATCGGGTCCCAAGGTCGAGCTCACCCTGCCGCGGCTGTTCTTCAAGCAGTTCGAGATCATCGGCTCGACGATGGGCAGCTATCAGGAGTTCGACGAAGTGCTGGCGTTGGTGGATCGGGGCCTGCCGATCACGATCGATCGGTCGTATCCGCTGGCCGACTACCAGGATGCTCTGGCTCGCCTCGAGCACGGCGAACAACTGGGCAAGATCGTGTTGACCCACGAAGGGAGCTGACATGGATGTCGAAGCGCTGAAGGCCGCCGTGTGCGCCGAGGTCGATCGGCTCGCTGACCAACTGCTCCACGCCAGTCACGAGATCCACGCGCATCCTGAACTGAACTTCGAAGAGCACTTCGCCCACGATCTGCTCGTCGAACAGCTTCGATCTGCCGGCCTCGACACGACGGCCCACGCCTACGGCGTCGACACGGCGTTCGAGGCCTCGGCCGGTCAGCAGGGCTTCAACGTTGCCGTGCTGTGCGAATACGACGCACTGCCCGGCATCGGTCACGCCTGTGGGCACAACGTGATTGCCACAGCAGGCTTGGGCGCAGGGCTGGCAGCAGCGGCAGTCGCCGAGCAGGCCGGCGGCAGGCTGCGGATCATGGGCACACCAGCCGAAGAGGGTGGCGGCGGCAAGATCGCGATGGCCCGGCGGGGTGCGTTCGAGCAGGTCGGCGCGGCGATGATGGTGCACCCGGCTGACGCTGACCTGATCTCGATGGACTGCATCGCCCTGCAGGAGCTGCACGTGCAGATCCACGGCAAGGCGGCGCACGCGGCTGCGGCGCCGTGGGAGGGCCGCAACGCCCTCGATGCTGCAGTGCTCGGCTACATGAACATCGCGGCCATGCGCCAGCACATTCGGCCCACCGAACGCATCCACGGGATCATCACCAAGGGCGGCGACAAGGCCAACATCGTGCCGGCCGAGACGGCGATGGAGTGGATCGTGCGGTCGGCCACCATCGAGTCTCTGCAACCATTGAAGCAGCGGGTGCTGACGTCGCTGGAAGCCGCGGCGAGCGCGTGCGCGTGCACGATCGACCACGAATGGCACGATCACACCTACGCCGACATGATCGACAACGGCCCGATGGTCGCCGCCTACGTCACCAACGCGGCGCGCGTCGGGCGCACCGTGGTCGATCCTGCGTCCGTCGGGCGACGGGTCGTCGGCAGCACCGACAGGGGCAACATCAGCTACCTGGTGCCCTCGATCCACCCGATGATCAAGGTCGCCGGCGACGGCGTGGCGATCCACACGCTGGAGTTTGCGGAGTGGGCCCGGTCACCCGATGGCGACAAGGCTGTGCTCGACGGCGCCAAGGCGATGGCGATGACGATCGTCGACCTGTGGACCTCGGCCGATCTCCGCGAAGCGACAACCGCGGCGTTCGCCGACCGGCCGTCGTCGGTCGAGGTCCTCTAGCCGCTGGTCAGGCCGTCGCGTAATGCGGCGGCTGGCGAGCGCCAACCCGTAGGATTTCTTTTCGTGACGGTCTACGTCCCCGAGGAGTACACGCCCGCCGAGGCCGACACATTGCGTCGGTACTTCACCAACCTCGACGGTCCGGTGTTCGCCCTGGTCAACCTGCCCGAAGTGGTCAAGGGAGCGCTCTTCGCGCGCTACAGCCGCAGCTCCAAGAGCTTGCGGCGCCTGTTCCTCGACGAGTTCGTGGGTGATCTCGACATCAGCGGCGATCATTCTGTCGACGCCACGATCGGCCTGGAACGTGCCGAAGAACTGTACGAGAAGGTGTTCTTCGAGTATGGCGACGACTCCGTCGCCCAGCTCGGTGGCGTGCATCTGGCCTGCGAGCAGGCCTCCAACGTGCTCACCAAGGTGCTCGAGTGGGGCCGGCTGATGAGCTATCTCGAGCAGAGCACGCGCTACATCGCCTATGACTCGCGCATCGGTGGGCGGTACCGGTTCTACCGAGACCCGGCGGTGCTGTCCAGTCGCTTCGGGACCCGGTACGTGGGCGATATGGATCGCCTGTTCGACACCTACTCGCTGTTGCTCAGCAAAGTCACCGACCACGTGCGCCTGACGGTCGATCGCGATCCGGCCGACAGCGACTTCGTGTTCCGCCAGGCCACGAGGGCCAAGGCGCTCGACGCAGTGCGTGGCGTGCTGCCCGCGGCGTCATTGTCGAACGTCGGCATCTACGGCAGCGGCCAGGGCTTCGAGAACCTGCTGCTGCGCATGCGTGCCCACCCGCTGCCCGAGGCCAGGCAATACGCCGAACTGATGCTGCACGAACTGCGCAAGGTCATCCCCAGCTTCCTTCGCCGCGTCGACCTCGCCGATCGCGGCGGTCGCTGGACCAACTACCTGGCGACCACCCGCGAGCGGACGGCCGAATTGGTCGACTCGTTGTTCGGTGGCACCCCGGTCGAACCCGCTCCGTCGGTGCAACTCGTCGACTGGGACCGCGACGCCGAGGACAAGCTGCTGGCAGCGATCTGCTACTCGCACACCAACCTGCCCGAGGCCCAGCTGTTGCAGCGTGTTCGCACCCTCGGGCCGACGGAGCGGCTGGCGTTGATCCGTGCCTACGTCGGTGAGCGTGAGAATCGCCGGCACAAGCCCGGCCGAGCGTTCGAGCGCATCGACTACCGATTCGACGTGCTCAGCGACTACGGGGCCTTCCGCGACCTGCAGCGCCATCGCCTGCTGACGATCGAGTGGCAACCGCTGACGCCCAATCACGGCTATGTGCGCCCGAGCCTGATCGACGAGGCGGGCCTGACCGAGATCTTCGACGACGCGATGGCCCGTTCGGCGGCGCTGTTCGACCTGCTGAAGGACGACTACCCGCACCAGGCCAGTTACGCCGTCTCGATGGCCTACCGATTGCGGTACTCGATGCAGTTCAACGCCCGCGAAGCCATACACATGCTCGAATTGCGGTCGTCCCCGCAAGGTCACCCGGCCTATCGCCAGGTCGCCTTGGAGATGCATCGGCTGATCGGCGAGCAGGCCGGCCATCGCGCGATCGCCGAGGCGATGACCCACATGACGATGGAAGCGCCCGAGCTGGAACGGCTCGACGCGGAGCGACGCGCCGAGGCCCGCAGAGGCCAATCCTGAGGTGACACCTGCCGCTTTGTGACCGTTGTCACAGAGAGGAGAAGCAGGGTCAGTCGCTAGCCGCCGTAGTATCCCCGCCCGCGCCCAGGGTTACCGCACGACGATGAAGGACCGAAGATGGCTGATGATGATGAGGTGGTTGGGCCCAATGAGGAGTTCGAGGAAGAGACCGAAGAAGAGGAAGAGCCTGCAGAGCTGACCGACGAGGACCTCGATGAAGAGGCGCTCGTCGAAGACGACGAATTCGGTGAGATCGACGATCCCTTCGATGCCGACGCCGATGTTGATGTCGATGAGGAAGAAGACGCCGAGAAAGAAGGTCCGGTCCGCAAGTCGGTCCCGGCCGATGAGGAAGATGATGACGACGACATCATCGCCCCCGACGATGTCGAAGCAGACCTCGACACGATCCTGAAGGACCGTCTGGTTGCCGCCGACGACGAAGGTGGCGACGACGAAGAAGACGAGCCGGAGGACCGCAGCGAGTCGAGCGATCGCCTCCAGCCAAAGCGAGCCGACGAGCAGTTGTGCCCGAGTTGCTTTCTGCTCGTGCGCAACAGCGCGCCGATCTGCCCGGTCGGCGACGACGAGTGCCCGCTGTTCCCCCGAGCCTGATGCACGGTCTGCGATGAACGGCCCGGCATGAACGAGGTCGTCCGTCGCGCCGAGCTCGCCGATGCCGCTCAACTCGCCGAGCTGGAGGCCGCGGCGCGTCACCATCTGATCGACCAACGTGGCGGCGCTGCACTGCTTGCCGAACAGCTGGCGATCGGCGACTGGACGTCGGCCATCGAGGACCATGCGCGTTGGATCGGTGTCGCCGAACTGGATGGCTTCGTGGTCGGGTACCTCGAGCTGGCCGTCACCGGCGACATCGCCATTGTCCGTCAGGTCTATGTGCAGCCCGAAGCCCGCGAGCTCGGCTTCGGCGACGGCTTGCTCGAAGCAGCGCGCCAGGAGGCCCAGCGACACGGCAGTAGTGCCCTGGAGGGCTTTGCGCTACCCGGCGACCGCGAAACCAAGAACCTCTACGAGCGCGCCGGAATCACCGCCCGCAAGATCATCGTGTCGACCCGTCTGTAACAGAGCGGCTACCTCGCCTGCCAGTTCGGTGGGCGCTTCTCGATGAACGCGGTCAGCCCTTCCTTGGTGTCTTCGGACGCGAGGATGCCGGCGAACTGGTCGTTGGTCATCTTCTTCAGCGTCTCGTCGTCTTCGTATGCGCTGGCCAGCACCACCTTGCGGCTGGCTCGTACTGCCAGTGGCGCGGCCGCGCAGATCTGCTCAGCGAGCGCAATGGCGGCCTCGACGGCCTGACCCGGCTCGACAACACGATTGACCAGGCCGAGCTCGTATGCACGCTGGGCCGGAAGTGGCTCGCCGGTGAGGATGACCTCCATCGCCGCCGATCGCCCGATGGCCCGCGGCAGGCGGAACAACCCGCCGGCGCCAGCGATGAGGTTGCGCTTGACCTCGGCGAGCCCGAACGCCGAGCGGGTCGTGGCGACCACCAGATCGGCGGCAAGCACGATTTCGCATCCGCCGGCGGTCGCCAGGCCGTCGACGGCGACGATCACCGGCTTGTCGCGGTCGCGATACACGAACCCGGCGAAACCGCCGCGCTGGGTGCTCAGTGACCCGGCCTGGCCCGAATTGATCGCCTTGAGGTCGGCACCGGCGCTGAAGACCGGCCGCTCCTGGCCTTCGGTGTTGGCCGCCAGGATGCCCACCCACACCTCGGGGTCGCTCTCGAGTTGGTCGATCGCGGCCTCCAAACCTGCGGCGAGATCGCCGTTGACGGCGTTGCGTGCCTCCGGGCGATTCAGCGTGATCAGGCCGATGCGGCCGCGGGCTTCGTACAGAACGATGTCGGACATGCCGGCGACTGTACGGGCGAGCACCCCGGCCAGGCGAACCCATCACCCCGCACTCCGCTCACCGTTGCTCTTGGGCGTGAAGTGTGCAGGTTCGATGCGAGGCGTGCGCATCCAACCTGCACACTTCGCGGGAAGGATCAGCCCTCGACTGGTTGGGCGCCGACCTCGGTGGCCTCGTCGGCGACGGGGGTTTCCTCGACGACCGGGGTTTCCTCGGCGACGGGGGTTTCCTCGGCGACGGCTGGCTCGTCTGCGACAGGTTCTTCCTCGACTGCGGCTGGCTCGTCGGCGACGGGAGTCTCGTCGATGACCGGGGTTGGCTCCTCGATGACCGGGGTTGGCTCCTCGGCGACCGGGG
>JANPOJ010000653.1:0-5525 GCA_031427935.1 Ilumatobacteraceae bacterium
GGCCAGCATCGTTCGCGACTTCCTCGCCAGGGTGCAGCAACGAACCGGCATCCAGACCGATCACGAGGTGAAGATCGCCGGCCGACTGCCGTTGATGCAGGAGCGCGAGTTGTGGCAGATCGCTCGCGAGGCCATCACCAACGTCGAGCGCCACTCGCAGGCAAAGAATCTGACCGTGACGGTCAACGAGACCACCACCAGCGCCTCGATCTCGATCCGTGATGATGGTGTGGGACTCGGGTTGCATACCAGTCGAGCCGATAGTTATGGCATCATTGGTATGCGCGAGCGTGCGGCCCGAATCGGGGCCGAGCTTTCCATCCGCCCATCGGTGCGTGGTGGCACGGAGATTCAAGTGCATCTTCGCTCTGACGACAGGAGACAACGTTGGGACTCTCGGTAATCCTGGTCGATGACCACACCATGTTGCGCCAAGGCATTCGCCGGGCGCTGGAGAGCGAAGGTATCAAGGTCGTGGCCGAGGCCAGCGACGGTGCCGAGGCAATTCGGCTGGCCCTCGAGCACAAGCCCGATGTCGTGCTGATGGATGTGTCGATGCCAGGTATGGACGGCGTCGAGGCCGCCCGCCGACTCGTCGAAGCCGACGGTCGCCAGCGCGTGGTGATGCTGACGATGCACATCGACCGCGATGTGATCGACCGCGCCATTCGCGCCGGTGCAGTGGGGTACCTGACCAAGGACTCGTCGATCAGCGAGGTGATCCTCGCGATCCAGTTGGCAGCAAACGGCGACCGGCCGATGTCACCTCGGCTCGCCTCGGCGATGCTCGACGAGGCCCGACGCGAAGACGCGTTGATCTCGGTGCGCGAGGAAGAGGTGCTGCAGTTGGTGGCCGACGGGTTCGGCACCAACGAGATCGCCGAACGCCTGTACATCAGTGGCAAGACGGTCAAGAACCACCTGGCGTCCATCTACGAGAAGTTGAATGCTCGCGACCGCACCCAGGCTGTGCTGATGGCCGTCAAGATGGGCATCGTCAAACTCACGTAGTTCAAAATGTTTCCGCGCCGGTCGGGCGCCGATGCGCGACAATCTGCGGGTGGACGAGGAAAGCCCCGGGGGTGCCATCGACGTGGGATCGGTCAAGATCTTCATGTCGTATCGGCGCGCCGACGACCGACACTTCATCGGACGGCTGCACGATCGGCTCTGCGATGCGTTCGGCGAGGAGATGGTGTTTCGCGATATCGACTCGATCCCCGCAGGCACCAACTTCCGCAACGCCATCCTGCGCACGCTCAACGAGGTCGATGCGGTCGTCGCAGTCATCGGACCGAACTGAGCTCGATCCTCCGCCACTCACGACGTTGCCGACACGGACTACGTGTTCCTCGAGCTCGCCGAGGCGTTGAAGCAGAGCAAGCCGATGATCCCGGTCCTCATCGAGGACACCGAAATGCCATCCCCCGACGGGCTGCCGCCGGATCTCCGCTCGCTCAGCGACATCAACGCGATCTCGGTCCACGGAGACCCCGCCATTCGGCGCGACTCCACTCGCCTGATCGAAGCCATCGGCGCCGTGGTCGCCGAGAACCGTGCGAGGGTTGCCCGACAGCAGCAGGAGGCGCAGGAACGCTCTCGCCGCTTGGAGGAGGAACACGCCGGACGCGAGCGAGTCGCCGAACAGCTTCGAGCCGAGGAGCGGGCCGCCCGGGCGCGCCTCGCGGAGTTGGAACAAGCGGCCACCCGGCATCAGATCGAACAGGAACGCGCCCGCCTGGAAGACATCGAAGAACAACTGCGACGCGCACAGCCCCCCGCCGATGTGGCAGCAGCTTCTACGGCAGAGCCGCAGCCCATCGTCGAACCGACCCCGAGGCGCGTACCGATCGTTGCAACCCCGAGCGTGATCGAACGAACTCAGGATCCCACCGCGCCGCGGGTCCGCAATGTGAAGATCGAGCTCCCGTGGTTCCAGATCCTGATCATCGGTGCACTGATCCTCGGCGTGGTCGGGTTGTCGCTCGACCGTACGGTCGACATCGACGGGTCGACCTTCCAGTTCAACGAGTTCATCAGCACGACGACCGTGGACGTGATGGTGTGGATCCTCACGTTGGCGATCGCTGTTCCGCTGTTGTTGGGACAACGCCCGGTCGAGCAGCGGTTCGTCCTGCTCGGCGTGGTCGCGTCCTCGTTCGTCTACGAGTTCCTACAGGCTGCTGCCTCCGTCAAGTACGGGATCGATGGATTCGACGAAGGCTCGTGGCTCCTCGTGAAGATCGTCGAGCTCGGATGCCTCGTCGGCGCATACCGAATCGTGCGAAAGCACTCGGGTGAGCTGCTCTCGACCCCAACCCGGTTCCGATTCGCCCAGGTCGCGATCGCGATCATGGCGGGCATCCTCGTCATCGCCGCGACTCACAAGGAATGGAGCCAGGCTCCGATCATGATCGAGAACGGCGTCGTACCGGACAGGACGCCGTTTGCCCTCTGGGTCCTGCTCGTCGCCCTCCCACCGATCGCCGCGACCATTGCCCTCGCTGTTCGAGGAACGTACGCCACATCTGTCTCGTTGGCCGCGTTGGCCACGCTCGGCGTGTTGAGCTACTTCGCCGAAGCGGCCGGGCAGGACGCCCTCGACCTCGATGGGTCGTGGTGGAGGTGGTCGGCACTCTCGCAGCTCGTCCTCGCCGCGGTCGCATCTATTGCGGCCATCACGAGCGCGCGGTCGGTCTCATCGCCGGCATGACAACTCGAACGCGTAGCTAGAGCAGCGCGGCGGCGATGGCGTCAGCGACGAAGCGGCCGTACCTTCGCAGGCTCCAGTGTCGCTTGCGCACCAGCAGTTCGAACAGTTCGGGAGAGCTGTACGTCCACAGCACGTCGCTTGCGTGCGACAGTTGAACGCCGTGACGCAGGTGCCCGCCATCGACGAGGTGGCGGGCGTTGTCGGTCATCCTCGCCAATCGGTTCTTGTCGAGCTCCTCGCGCAAGGCTGCCGCCGCCGCGTCACCGTCGGCCGCGTCCCGCAGCAGCAGCAGGATGGGTGCGACCCTCGGTGCGACCTCCGCGGTTAGGCGACCCCAGCCTTCGATGACCTTGCGAGGATCCACTTCTGTTGCTTTCAGAGCATCGGAGCGCTGCTCGGCCAGTATCGGGCCCTGGCCGCCGAGTGCTCGAAGACAGAGTGCGCGCACGATCCCGGGCTTGCCTCCATAGGCCTTGTAGATCGTCGCCTCGGAGACGTCGGCGTCGGCTGCGATCGACTCGATGGTCGTCGCGGTGTAGCCGTGTTCGTTGAACCGCGCGAGCGCGGTATCGAGCAAGACGTTGTGCGTGTGACGTGATTGCTCCTGTCGCTTCGACGCGTTGTACGTACGACGCGCGTTGACGTGGACGGTCGGGTGCTCTACGCTCATTTCATTCCAGTCTACTAGAATGAAAGATGGACGACGATGATTGACGAACCGACCACGGTGGTTGATCGACTTCGAGCGGCAACCAACGCCCACGACCTCGATGCGATCGTCGACTGCTTCTCCGGCACCTACCGAAACGAGACGCCGATCCATCCGGGGCGGGGTTTCACGGGTCAGGCCCAGGTGCGGTCGAACTGGCAGCACATCATGGCTGCGGTGCCCGATGTGATCGCAGAGGTCACTCGACAGGTGGTCGACGACGACGTGATCTGGTCGGAATGGGAGATGCGCGGCACCCGTGCAGACGGGCATCCGCACCTGATGCGCGGCGTGATCATCTTCGGTGTCGCCAACGACGCGATCGAATGGGCGCGCTTCTACCTCGAGCCAGTCGACAGTGGCGACGAGGGTGCCGACGTGGCCGTGCAGCGCATCGTCGGCAGCGCATGAAGGCCGGCCTCGAGCCGATGGTGCGTGATGCACCGCCGCCATCGGCCGTGATGCGCGTCGTCAACCCGTTGATGCGCATCGTCCTGCGCACGCCGATGGCGCGGCTGATCCGACCACTGGCTGTGCTGACGTTCGAGGGACACCGCACCGCCCGTCGCCGGCAGATCGTCGTCGGCTGGCATCTGCTCGACGGCTCCCGCATCGTGGTCACCCCTGCCACCTGGCGTGTGAACTTCGCTGAGGCACGTGTCGCCACAGTGTGGTGGCGCGGGCAGGCCTCGTCGTGGGTAGGAACACTCGAGGCTGACCCCGACAGCGTTGCCGCCGCGCTGGATCAGCTACTTCGCAGCGGTACGTCCGACCGCGCGCTGGCCCTGCGAGTTCCGCCCGGCCACGCCATCACCTCCGCCGATGTCGTCGAGACGCGCCGAGCGGTCATTCGATTCAGACCATCGACATGGCGTAGCGGCTACTGAGTGGTCGGTCGGATGGCAACGCTGCCACGAAGTACGCGTCAGGCGTCGTCAGCGGCGTCGGCCGGAGGAGCTTCCTCGGCTGGCGCTTCCTCGGCTGGCGCTTCCTCGGCCGGGGCTTCGGCTGCTGCCGGGGCTTCGGCTGCTGCAGCAGCGGCGGCCGCCGAAGCGGCCTCGACTGCGGCCTCGGCTTCGCCAGGCGTAGCGTCGGGGTTGTTCTCGTAGTACTCGGCCCACGCAGCTTCGCGCTCGGCGTCGTCGCCACCCGCGGTCCAGTTGCCGTGCTCGTCGATCTCGAAGTGCTGGCGGTACTCCTCGGCCAGCTCTCCACCTTCGGCGGCCTGCTTGATCGACAGGCTGATGCGGCGACGGGCGAGATCGAGGTCGATGATCTTGACCCACAGCTCTTCGCCGGGTGTCACGACCTGCTCAGGCGCCTCGACGTGGTGGGTGCTCATCTCGGAGATGTGCACGAGACCCTCGATGCCATCGCCGACCTGCACGAAGCCACCGAACGGGACGAGCTTGGTGACACGGCCGTAGACCAGTTGGCCCACTTCGTGGGTGCTGGCGAACTCTTGCCACGGGTCTTGCTGAGTCGCCTTCAGCGACAAGCTGATGCGCTCGCGCTCGAAGTCGACGTCGAGGACCTGCACGGTGACCGCATCGCCGACGGCGACGACTGCACCTGGGTGATCGACGTGCTTCCACGACAGTTCGCTGACGTGGATCAGGCCGTCCATGCCGCCGAGGTCGACGAATGCACCGAAGCTGACCACGCTCGACACGACACCTTCGCGGATCTCGCCCGGCTTGAGGTTGGTGAGGAAGCTGTCGCGGGATTCCTTCTGCGTCTCTTCCAGGAACGCCCGACGGCTGAGGACCACGTTGTTGCGGTTCTTGTCGAGCTCGATGATCTTGGCCTGCACGGTCTTGCCGATGTACGGGGCCAGGTCACGAACACGACGCAGCTCAACCAGCGATGCGGGAAGGAATCCACGCAGGCCGATGTCGACGATCAAGCCGCCCTTGACGACCTCGATCACCGGACCCTCGACCATGCCGTCGGCTTCCTTGATCTTCTCGATCGTGCCCCAGGCGCGCTCGTACTGGGCGCGCTTCTTGGACAGGATCAGCCGACCTTCCTTGTCCTCCTTCTGGAGGACCAGGGCCTCGACGACGTCGCCGAGCTTGACGACCTCGTTGGGGTCGACGTCGT
>JANPOJ010000654.1:0-3589 GCA_031427935.1 Ilumatobacteraceae bacterium
GGCGCCGAACCTCTGCCGTCGCCTGATCCTTCAGCACCGCGAGGTTGGTTCGTTCCTTCTCGGCCTGACTTTTGCTGTCGGCGAGCTTCTGGCGTTTCCCGGTCAGATCAGCGTTGAGCGAGTCGAGTCGGTCGAAGTCCGACGCCGACGAGTCGTAGATCACTTCAAGGAGTGCATCTTCCTCGACCTGCTCGAGCGGCGACGCAAAACCCGTGAGCAAGGGAACACCGGTTGAGCCCGATCGCGTGTACCGGGCTATCGCAACGTTCTCAACTGCGAGCTGAAGCGCCTTCACGTCGCCTTCTAAGCCAGTGATCTGGGACTGCAGCTGGGTTTCCTCTACAGCGAATTCGTCGAGGCGAGAAACCGACGCGAAGTAGGCGTCGGCGGCAGCATTGGCCCGGTCCCTGGCGTCTGAAATCTCCTTGGCAGCCTTCTCCGCATCGGAATCTTCGGCGCGTACGGCCGATGTGGAAATCAGCGGCGCGATGAAGCACGCCACCGACAAAACGCACAGAAACCGACGCGCTTGGAATGAGAGCAACACCACCAGCAACCCACTTCACTACTTGAAACGCCTGGCAAACCAACTCGCGGGCATCCGTCGCGAACGCTGTAGTTGTCTATCGGCTGTGGCCGGCTTGCGCTAAAGACATCTTCCGCCGCCGAGCGCGCTAACCGTTCGCAGACCCGACGCTGCGGGGCAAGAATTGAAGGCTCGAACCGCGGCAGAGAACTACGCGTGATTTGTAGTCCGCGAGATCAACCCGGTTTCGTTAGTGGGTTGTCTTCGCGTCTCTGTGGCTGGAGAGGGCCGGCAGTCTGTTGTCGAGGAGCTGGGTGACCCTTTCGAGGATGGCGGCGCTCAGATCGCCCAGGATCACCGGCTCGGCGCGGTGGTCGTGTATGGCCGTGCCTTCTCGCTCGTTGAGTTCGGCCTCCGTGAGATGTCCCGGATGCTTGCACACTCGCTTGATGCACCTGCGGACCTCGTCCGGGTCAATCTTGTGCTCGGCAAGGATCGAATCGAAGGTGCCATGATCAAGGAGGCAGTCGAGCAGTTCGCAGAGGTTTCCGCCAGCGCCGGACGCGGGGTCGCTAGTGCGCGCCGGCAGATCGCCGGCGACGACGACGACTCCCGTGGCCAGCCGCTCCCTCGTGAACATCCGCCCTCGGAGCGTGACCCCCTCACCGATGAGGTGGAACCGGTACACGCCCTCGACGGTCGTGACGTGACTGGCCTCGAAGACGCCGTCATCGGTCTCGATAAGGGTCAAGGTGGATTGTGTGCCGTCCGGTCGTTCGACCATGGCGTGCACCGTGGCCCGGTGGGCGATCGGGACATTTTCAACCGTATTCGCTGAGGTACGCGCGGATCGCCAGCGAGGCGCCCGGTGTCATCGAGGTTTGCGTCAGCTTCGCATCCATCCGAAGATTTGAATGGGCCTGCGCGGTGAAGCAGTACCGGACACCGCGCGCTAGGCGGGCCAACCACGCCGAACCCGATGCTTCGAGGTGGGTCTGCCGCTGGTGGAACTTGGGATCGATCTCGAGCACTGCGTGCCAGGTCCCCTCGTGGGCGCCCTTACCTGCGAGGGCGGTCGGGAGGGAAAAGCGGTAGAACGCGACGTCGTTGCCGGCTTCGAAGGTGGCGCCGATCGCTGCGGCCGCGGTCGGGTCCATGATGTCGCCATCTGGCGTCTCGACAAGGAACCTGATCGCCGGGGTGTCGGTCAGCAGAATGGCCGTCGCGTCAATATCGGTCTCATTCAGGACGAACGGAATTCGCACGACCATACCGGGCAGAAGTTGGCCGACGGGGTCAGTGACGATCTCGTTGTTCGAGACGCCGGCGAGAATCTGCAGGAAGTACTTGGTGAGCCGGAACGTGTCGTCGATGCTCGGGCTGAGGATGCCGCTCAACAGGAGGTAGCCGCCCGTGCCGTTGGTCAGCGCGTTGAGCGCAGCGGTGCTCACCTGCTGGGCGGTGCCGAGGCCGATGGCAAAGGTGCGACTGTTGATGCTGCCGGCGATATCGGCGATGTACGGCGCTGTGTTCTCGAGACCGTCGGTAAAGACGATGAGCGCCTTCTGGTCGTAGCCAGTGACAGGGTTGAGCGTGCTCCGACCGAGCGCAACACCGGCGCCGACGGAGGTAGCGCCCTGAGGCTGGAGGGCCTGGATGCTGTTCTGAACGGTGAGCAAGTCGAACGGACCCCCCGCATACTGGGTGACAGCAGTCCCGGGGTACGCGTTGTGATCGAAGCTCACCATGCCGACACCGTCACCCGGGTATCGCTGCACGAGCTGCACGAACGCAGCGGCGGCTTGGTGCAGCACGTCAATCCGCTTGGTGGTGGCATCGATGCCCGCCAACCAGCCCATGCTCCCCGATTGGTCGAGCACGAGCATCGCTGCAACCGTCGGCCGAGCGACGGTTTCGGCAACAATGGGGACCACGAAGTCCTGGTTCGTTTCAGCGCAATGGACCGTCACGGTGCCGGTCGCGGTGTCGCCTGGGCTCGTGCCCGTGTAGCTGATCCAGATCCGACCACGCGGCGCGATGCCAGAGGAGATATGCGGGATCGCGACGGATGTACCGAGCGTCGGGAAGGTCCCGAAGTTGGTGGCAGGCGGACCCGTGACGACGGCGGGACCCGAGGTGATCGTCATGTTCACTGCGTCGCAGGAAACGGCGGAGAACACGATGGCTCGCGCAGCCGTCTCCCCTTCCGGCACATCGTTGAAGACGATGCTTGGCGTTTCGAGAGCAACGGTCGCCGGAAAGATTGGCAGTGTGTCGTAGCAGGGCGGCCGCACCACCGAGGGGTGCTTGTGGTTCTTGGCGAGGCTATTTTCAGAGAGCGGACGACGGGATTCGAACCCGCGACCCTCACCTTGGCAAGGAGACGCATCTGCTCCGCCAGGACCGTTGCACTCCGTTGAGCAGCCTCTCCCCCGTCACTTCGTCCGCCCAGTCCGCCGAGTCGGCGCGTCTCCAACAACTTACGTTTAACGCGTTAAACCTCTGCGGGGCGCCACATGCCTCTGGTCGTCAGAGGTTGGGCATGAGACCCGGACCCGGCGTTCAGTGCGCGTCCGGTTGGTTTATCCGGTCGTCGTCCGGTGGGATGCAGCTTGACTTCGCACGGGAACCTTTCGTCCGTCCTCGCTGAGGTGAGAAATCTCACGGCGCTGAACCTGCGTGACTGGTTGGGCCGTTCGGGAGATGGCGGGCCCATTCGAAGAGTTCGTCGACCAGTTCGTCCAATTCGACGGGATCGGATGGTTCTCGATCAAGCAGGAAGCCAACTCCGGCGAGTCTCTTCTCCATCATTTCTGCTGTCCCTCCGGAATCTGTTTGGACCACCGATCGGCGGAATCGGCTCGCGAGGTCTGGGTTGGATAATCGTTCCAGAACGACAGCTGTGGCAGACGCACCCCACCACCGCAACGTCGCGAGGTTGGCGTCGCGTAGCCAGCGCCACGGAGCGCACAAGTCTGTGGAGCTGATCTCGGCGCCTGACAACGCGAGGGCCACGAGTCGATACCAGGACACCATCGTTTCGAACCAGCGTTTGGGTTCTCT
>JANPOJ010000655.1:0-4060 GCA_031427935.1 Ilumatobacteraceae bacterium
CAGCACGTCGGCATTCGTGGGGGAGTGCACGCCGCCATCCACGAACAGCTCGGCGTCGATCGTCACCGGGCTGAAGAACCCGGGGATCGCGCACGACGCGGCGACGGCGTCGGGCAGCGGCGGTCGTGGCTCGCTCTTTCCGAACGCGAACCGTCGACCGTCATCCTGGCGAACCGCGCACAGCCAGAGTGGAGCGTCGGGCCAGGTGTCGGGGAAGAGCCCGGCGATCGTGTCGGAGATCATGGCTGTGCTCACCCGGCCGTCGGGGATCAGACTCGACAGCAGTGCCCAAGGTGGCGCAGAGAACGGCCTCGTCGCGATACGGGTCAGCACTGCGGCAATCTCTGCCGGCCGGCGGCCGCGCAACGCCGGGCGTAGCGGTGGCGGCCGTCGCGGAGGACCCACGTTGCGCATCAGGCGCGAGCCCTCCGGCGACAGCAAGCGGTCCTCGTAGCGAGCCAGCAGGTCGGCGGCGGAGAGCCCGGCGCGCAGTGTCGCCGAAGCGATCGAACCGGCCGACGTGCCGACCATGATCGTCGCCTTTCTCGGGTCCCAGCCCAGCCCGGCGTGCAGTGCGCTGAGCACTCCGGCATGGAACGCGCCGCCGGTGACCCCACCCGCGCCGAGGACCAAGCCGATTCGGGCCGGTCGCTCGGTCACGCCCGGCAGTCTCTCACGTCGTCGTCAAGTGCGCGTTGGGTTCGATTTCACGCCACAGGCGGCCAGAATCGCGCCCGACCACCTGCGGGCACCGAGGGTTAGCGTGAGTGGGGTACAGCACCGAAGGGAGGTCTGTCGTGCCCCGTGCTCCCTGTGGCAAGCGTGTCAACGATTTGTCGACAGGGTCGTTCGTGGTGGTCAACCGCGCACAGCGCGGCCAACCCGACCCGTTCTTCGACAAGGCCCGTAACGTCTGGGTCGCGCCCTGGCGGAAGGCCGACGGCAGGATGGGCCGACCGACCGGCCGGACGCGCGCAGCTGCAGAGGCGTCCCGCGACCGACACGTTGCTGCGGAGCGGGAGGCGGGGACGTTCGCACCGCTCTCTGGCGGCTTCCACGCCGGTACCTCCTTGAGCGAGCTGTCGCGCTGGTGGCTGGATCACGTCGCCCGGCATCGTGTGCGCGTCACGACCTGGTCCACGTACGAAAAGCAGCTGCGTGTCGTCAACGATCGACTCGGCGAGTTTGCCGTGCGAAAGCTCCGGCCAGAGCACGTCACCGCCGTGATCGCAGACATCGCACAATCTGGCTCTGCCGCTCGCGCTCGGAACATCCGAATGCTACTCGTGCAACTGATGGACGAGGCCGTCAACCTCGGCCTCACGGAGGACAACGTCGCCAAGCGGGTGCGCCCGCCTCGGGTGCCGAAGGTTCAACGGCGCACACTGTCCCCGGCTGAGGTGGCCCAGCTGGTTAGCGTGTGCGACCAGCGTTATGCCGCTGCGGTCGCTCTGTGCTTCGTTCAAGGCTGGCGTGTCAGCGAGGCGCTCGGGGTGGCTTGGCAAGACCTTGATCTCGTCGCTGGCACCGTTCGTCTGCGACGCGGCGCCACCTACGCCGACCGCATCGGTATGGTGCTCGGCCCGCCGAAGACCAGCCGCACGGCGGCCGGCAACTACTCGCCCCGACGACGTTGACGCTGCTGGCGGCGCACCGTGATCGCTGGCAGCGCATGCGCGACGAGCCGGTCGTTCCGTGGCCGGAGGTGCCGTATCAGGGCGAGATGCTCGACCTCGCCTTCGTGACCCTTACGGGCGTCCGATGCTCCGCCAGCACGTCGACAAAGCGGTTCGCAGGGCTGCCGAGGCGGCAGGCCTCGACCCGTCAGATATCAGTACGCACACCGGCCGTCGCTCGGTCGTGACGAACCTCTACGCGTCGGGCGACCTCGACCTTGAAGACGTTGCGCGGTTCGTCGGCCACTCCGACGTTTCCACGACACGCGGCTACATCCAGTCGGAGGGGGAACGACCGCAAATGGTGTCGCGCAAGGCGTCCGGGATCCTCGATCCCGGAGTCGACGCAGCCGGACGCTGACCGCGGCTCGACGAGGTGCTCCGCTGATTGCGCGAGGCAGGATCGGAGGGACTCCGCGGCCGCCGGGAGACGTGGCTGATACAAGCACCTTCATGGCTGGGAGCTCGCCGTTGGGAGTAACCGTGAGAGACACCTGGTGAGGCCGCCCACAAGCCACACGTGGTGAGACACACACAACACGAACAATTCTTCGTGGCCACTTCGAAGGTCCAACCCCACGCGCCACCAAATCGGACTTGGCTACGCCAAGACCACCTTGACAAACCCCGCTCCTTCAGAGATGACACTCAAGTTCAATCGAGGGAGCGAGAAGTCGAGGCTGTGCCGGTCAAGAATCCTGGGTTTGTGTGTTTTCTTCGAGCTTCTGACCTGTTGCTTCGTCGACGACGTTGATGGTGAGCTGGCCGACGTTCGGCACCGGGATTGATATCAAGACCGATCCGTCGTGGTCGACGTGCGGGCCGAAGAACTCGGTGAGATCAGTCCCGTTGACGATCAGCCGCACAGGAACATCCTCGATCGATGAGCCATCGGATGGTGGGTTGAAACAGCACAGCACTGTGACGTAGTCGCTGCTAATGACGGGTTGACCGGTGATTCGGATTCGTCCGGTGAAACCGATTGCCGTCCCGTTGTTCCCCCTGAAGTACACCTCGTGCACCCCGGGCAGAAGGTCACTGGTGTCGACTGCGAACTCGACCCGACCGTGCTCGTCGACCGTCCCAGTCGTGTGAATGCCTGCGCCGTCAATCCAAACAGTGCTACCGGGATCGAAGCGGTCGACCGTGAACTCGGCGGGCGTACCCGCTTGCACCGAGACTGGGATGGAGCGCGCCGGTACGCCGTTAGCCCAGATCCCGTAGTCCGATGGGCTCGCGGGTGGGGGTGGTCCGGGAGCCGTATCAACGACGGAGGCAACCAGTGAGGAACCAGGCCGTGAGTCGGAACTGATCACGGATGCTTCTGCACTCGCGGAAGCTCCGCGCGGAGACCCACATCCGACGATTGCGCATGCGCCCAGGGCTAGCCAGCCGATCAACGACGCACCGCGCCAACTGGTCAACTCGGAGCTCGTCACGATGGTGCTTGGAAACACATGACACCGATCGCCACCGCATCAAGCCGCGCAGTCTGTAGACCGTGAGAAACTGCCCTGGCCACCGGTCCGCGGAAGATCATCAGTCACTTATCGGCCAGCGGACACGCCAACCTAAGCTCGATGCCGGACGCAGAGCCTGACCGCCGGACTTGGGGTCCAGGTAGGTCTTGACCTCGTCGGTGTGGAACTTTCGCATTGCGTCGAACCGCTGCCGTACGGGCCGAACACCGATTTTCTGAAGAACGTCGTCGAGGCTGGGTCAGCCACCATCGTGCACGATGGCAACACCACCAGCCCGACCGGCCCGAGATCGTTCCCATGTCCGCCGCGGCATCTTTCTTCTCGCCAAAGGACCAACGCGCGCACCGCCTGTTCCGCGTCGACCGTCGATCAGCATTGGGGTGAACCGCTGGACCCAGCGGTAGATGGTGACGTGGTCGAGGTCGATCCCGCGTTCGGCGAGGAGTTCGTCGACGTGCGGTAAGAGGCCCGTAGCGCAGGTGCCAGCGAACTGCGAGCAGAGTCACTTCGGGCGGGAACCGAAACCTGGCGAACGCCCTCGACGGCGGACGGGACGACCTCGATCGACAACGACGTTTCCTCACTGAGCCAGGCTCCCCGACCAGACGATCCACCAATGCAACAGGGCCACGGCCACCGATGCAACCTTGCCCTCGATCAGTCTGGTCATCGGACCCGTATAGCAGGTCCGGCAGAACACTGTGGAGTGGTAGTCAGCTGAGATTCAGCGGTGCCGGTTCATAGTCGTCGTGAGGGAACGATCCCTCTTCGTCTCGAAAGGACAGTCATCATGCACCTCCAACGATCAAGACAACGCCACGGTCACGCGCGCGGACTGCTTCACCGCGTCGCGACGGTCGCCATCGCACCGCTCGCTCTCGTCATGGTGACGGGAACGACATC
>JANPOJ010000656.1:0-9833 GCA_031427935.1 Ilumatobacteraceae bacterium
CACATCCTCGATCACCGGCCCCCGCGTCACCAGTCCCGGCCAACCGGGCAGCCCCAGAAGGCTACGTAGCGAAGAGGGGCTGCCCAGTTCATCGGCAGGCAGCGCCGAGCCGGCGCTTTCTGAATCACATCGCACACTCCCTGGGGAGGACTCGGGTGGTCACGGTGCCGGGGTGAGAGCGAGCGTGACTGCGTCCGCGAAGATGGCGGTGGCCATGGCGGACGCGGTGTCGGCGGGGACGGCGACCATCAGCGCTGAGTCGGTTGCGTCGACGACCAGTCCGGCGCCGACGAGTAGGCCGCCGGCGTACACACCGAGGTGGTCACCGACCGCGAAGTGCCCGACCGAGGGTTGCAGTGCGAACGCCACCCATCCCTCGGGGACAAGCCCGGCGGTGCCCCTTGGGTTGATGTCAGAGCCGGTGATGATCTCACCCGGCCCGACTCGCTGCCGGGCGGCAGTCCCAGCGGGGTCCGCGTCCACGGCGCCGGCTGGCACGACCGCCATCGGCACCAGGCGAGTTGCGGAGTGGATCGGTTGCCCCGGCTCGATCGAAGCAGACGCCACCCACACCGTCTGTTGCCGGCCCCACGATCGGCGGGCTGCATCGACGCGCTCCACCGCCCTGGCAGTGCTCAGCGCAACGGCGGCGGCGATCAGGCCGACGGTGAGCCAGTAGATCGACGGGTGGCGCGCCACCATCAGGCGGATCCAGGCCAGCTGGTGCATGAGACTCCCTCGACAGATCGAGCCGACGATTGGGGGAAGTCACGGCCGACTGTATCGGTCGCCTGCCGGTTCAGTCGCTGCTGGTGCTCGACTTGGCTGGCGCGGACTTCTCCGATGACGACGGTGCCGTGGACGATGTCGACGGTGTCGATGATGATGACGACGACGACGATGAGGAGGAGGAGGAGTCGCCCGATGTCGACGTCGATGTTGTCGATGACGATTCCGATGATGTCGTCGAGCTCGACGACTTCGACTTCCCACCACGGCTGTCGGTCTTGTAGAACCCGCCACCTCTGAACGTGACGCCGACCGGCGTGAACACCTTCTTGACCTGCAGCTGCTGACCGGTGGCCGGGTGTTCGGCGTGAGTCAGCGCGTCGTCGGTGAACGCCTGTTGGACCTCGATGGTCTCACCGGTATCGATGAACTTGTAGACGTAGGTAGGCATGTCGGCTCCGCCATGTTCATTAGCAGTCGGGCTGGTCGACTGCTAATGCTAGCGGGCCGTGTTAGCGCCGTAACATCCCCGAGATGCACGTTCGCACCGCTGTCATCCCCGCAGCGGGACTGGGTACTCGCTTCTTGCCGGCGACCAAGGCGGTTCCGAAGGAGCTGTTGCCGATCATCGACACCCCGGCACTGCAGCTCGTCATCGACGAGGCCGTGGGCGCCGGCATCGACCACATCGTGATCGTGACCAACCACAACAAGCCGGCCATCGAGGCGTACTTCGAATCATCCGACGAGGTGCTCGCCAAGTTGCGCTCGACGGCTCGGCACGACATGGCCGACCGGCTGGAGTCGATCGGTCGTGACGTGCGGGTCAGCTTCGCCTATCAGGATGCCCCGCTCGGGCTCGGTCACGCAGTCGGATGTGCCGCCGAGGCGGTTGGCGACGAGCCTTTTGCGGTCATGTTGCCCGATGAGTTGATGGGCGACTCCTCGTTGCTCGATCAGATGGCCAGGCTGTGCGAGTCGACCGGAGGCAGCGTGGTCGGCCTCAAGCGGGTCCCTCGCGATCAGGTCAGTTCGTATGGCGTGATCGACCCGTCGACCGAGCTCGACGATGCCGGCGTCATCGGCATTCGCACCATGGTCGAAAAGCCGAGCATCGACGACGCCCCGAGCGATCTCATCATCATCGGTCGCTACGTGTTGACCCCTGATGTGTTCGACAAGATCGAGCACCTGCAGCCGGGTGCCGGCGGCGAGATCCAGCTCACCGATGCCCTGAAGGTGCAGGCAGCCAACGGACCCTTCCACGGCGTGCTCTCGACGATTCGTCGCTACGACACGGGCACGCCGCTCGGGTGGTTGAGCGCGGTGGTCGACATCGCCCTCGATGACCCGACCATCGGCGACGACTTCGTCGCCTTCTTGCGCGATCGACTCAGCTGACCCGTCGGAACCTGTCGGGGTAGTCGATCAGCAGACCGTGCTGATCGACATCGAACTCGACGGCATGGTCACCATGCGAGAACGCCCATCGATGGGTGTCGAGTCGAACGTATCGATGAGTCGCGGCGCGCACGTCGAGCGTCTCGACGTCGATCGTGACCACGGGGATCTCGGCTCTGTCGCCGACCTGCAGCGGTAGTCGCCTGATCGGCAGCGAATTGGTGAGGGGCGTGCACGGCAGCCCGACGTCGTAGCAACCGTCGAGCTCGACCCGATGGGCGCCGTTCATCTCGCCCCACCGTGCGGTGCCATCGGTGGCCAGCCAGAGGTCGGGGTCATCCAGATCGCGAAACAGCAGGAACTGGCGCACCTGCCACGATGCGGTCAGGCGCACGACGTATTGCACGCGTTCCCGGGCCACCTGGCCGCTGATCGTCCAGCCCTCGTTCTCCCACCGGAAGTCGGTGACCTCGTCGCCTTCGCCATCCCACGTGGCCCACCGCGCTGTGTGACCGCTGGCGGGCAGCGCGGTGTAGTTGCTCACCGCTGAAACGGTACCGTTCGGGTCGTGATCAGCGAACACGAGGCTCGCGAGTACGTACTCGGGCGTTGCGTCGTCGGTGAGGTGGTCGAGGTGTCGATCGCCGAATCGATCGGCGCGGTCCTGGCCGAGGCCGTGGTCGCGGCGGAGGATGTTCCACCCTTCGCCAACTCGGCCGTCGACGGCTACGCGGTGCGGTCAGCCGACACTGCCGACGTCCCCACGCGTCTGCGTGTCGTCGGCGAGATTGCGGCCGGCTGGTCGACCGATCGGGTCGTGGGGCCCGGCGAGGCCATCCGCATCATGACCGGTGCGCCGATGCCCGCCGGCGCGGACGCGTCAGTGATGGTCGAAGACACCGAACGGATCGATGGCGACGAGGTGTTGATCCACCGATCGGTGTCGAGGGGTGCCTCGGTGCGCGGGGTCGGCGAAGACGTGCACGTCGGTACCGAACTGTTTGCCGTCGGCACGACGGTGCGTCCGGCGGTTGCCGGGGTGCTCGCCAGTGTCAACGCCAGGCGGGTGCGCGTGGTGCGCAGGCCGCGGGTCGCGGTGCTGTCGACCGGCGACGAGTTGATCAACGACGGCTCCACGCTTCAGCCCGGTCAGATTCGCGAGAGCAACAAGACCATGTTGTTGCCGTTGGTCACCGAAGCGGGGTGCGAGGCCATCGATCTCGGCGTCGTTCGCGACGACGAAGCCGCCCTCGAGGTGGTCCTGCGCGACGCAGCGGCGATCTACGACGCGATCGTCACGAGCGGTGGGGTCAGCATGGGCGAGTACGACGTGGTGAAGGCCGTGCTGTCGCGCATCGCCGACATGCGCTGGATGCAGATCGCGATCAAACCGGCGAAGCCCTTCGCGTTCGGGTTGCTCGATTCCGCGGGCCGGCGCACACCGATCTTCGGGCTGCCCGGGAACCCGGTCAGCTCGATGGTCAGCTTCGAGCTGTTCGCCCGCCCGGCGCTGCGCAAGATGATGGGCTACTCCGCCCTCGATCGCACCACGGTGCTCGCCGTGGCCGACCAGGGACTGCCACGCAGGGTCGATGGCAAGACCCACTACATGCGAGTTTTCGGCTCGTTCGGCGATGACGGGCGCTACCACATCGGTTCCGTCGGCGCCCAGGGCAGCCACCAGTTGGCGGCCACATCGTTGGCCGATGCCATCGCCATCGTTCCCGACGGTGATGGGGTCGAACCCGGCGGCTCCGTCGCCACGATGCTGCTGTCGATAGCCTGACCCGCATGGATCTCGTCGATCCCTTCGGACGCACCATTCGTGACCTGCGCATCTCGGTCACCGACCGCTGCAACTTTCGCTGTACCTACTGCATGCCCGAGGAGGGCATGGTGTGGGTGCCGCGCAGCGAGGTGCTGACGTTCGAGGAGATCGAGCGGCTGGCTCGGATCTTCGTCGAGCGGTTCGAGGTCGACGGGTTGCGACTGACGGGTGGCGAGCCGACCGTGCGTGCCCACCTTCCGGTGCTGGTCGGCAAGCTGGCCACGTTGCGGGTGCCGTCGTCGTCACGCTCGCCACGCGCAGGTCAGGCTCCCGATCTCGGCCTGACCACCAATGGGGCGACGTTCCGGTTGGTGGCCCACGAGCTGCGCCTCGCCGGGCTCGACCGAGTCAACGTCAGCCTCGACACGCTGCAGGCCGACCGGTTCCTGCAGATGACCCGCCGCGACGAACTGGTACGGGTGCTCGACGGCATCGCGGCTGCGAAGGAAGCCGGCTTCGCGCCGGTCAAGATCAACGCAGTCGTGCAGCGCGGTGTCAACGACGATGAGATCGTCGACCTTGCCCGCTTCGGGCGCGATCACGATGTCGAGGTCCGGTTCATCGAGTACATGCCGCTCGACGCCGGTGGCCACTGGGTCAACGACCAGGTCGTGACGCAAGACGAGATCGTGGCGGCGATCGACGCGGTGTTCCCACTCGAGCAGATGACGTCTCGCGGTGCGGCCCCAGCCGATCGCTGGCGATACCTCGACGGGCGTGGCACCGTTGGCGTGATCCCGTCCGTGTCGAAGCCGTTCTGCGGTGACTGTGACCGCGTGCGCGTGACGGCCGATGGCCAGTTCCGCACCTGCCTGTTCGCCACCACCGAGTTCGACTTCCGCAAGCTGATGCGAGACGGGGCCGACGACGATGCGGTGGCCGCAGAGATCCAGCGAGCCGTCGGCACGAAGTGGGCAGGGCACCAGATCAACCAGGTGAACTTCGTGAGGCCGAAGCGGACGATGAGCCAGATCGGCGGCTGACTTGGTCGTTCGTCGCTGGCCGATCGCGGTCACTGTTGTGGCCGTGCTCGGCGTTGCCGCGGTTGCTTCCGCCGTCCCCATCACGTCCGTCATCAGCGGCGCCACGGCGAGCCTGCCGGCCAAGCGGCTGCGGCCACCGGGGCCGCACATCGGCGGATGCCCCGTCTTCCCGCCGACCAACGCCTGGAACCAGGAGATCGCCTCCGCGCCGCTGCATCCACTGAGCGCGCAGATCATCAACAAGATCCAGTCGATCGGTGGCACGGCGCTGCATCCCGACTTCGGTGAGAACCCGCTGTACGGCATCCCGTTCGTGGTCGTACCGGGCACGCAGGCACAGGTGCCGATCGTGTACGACGCGTACGGCGACGAGAGCGATCCCGGGCCATTTCCGATCCCGCTCGATGCGCCGATCGAGGGCGGAGGCGGTGGCGGCGACAGCCACGTGCTGGTGCTGCAGCAGCAGACATGCCAGCTCTACGAGTTGTTCGTAGGCCGACGGTTCGGTGCAGGTTGGATCGCCAACTCAGGGGCAAAGTTCGATCTGTTGACCGGCGCGACGCGTCCGATCGGCTGGACCAGTGCCGACGCGGCAGGCCTACCGATCCTGCCGGGTCTGGTTCGGCACGACGAGGTGGCGGCCGGCCTGATCGATCACGCCATTCGCGTCACGTTCTCGCAGACGCAGAGCGGATTCATCCCGCCTGCCTCACACAGCGCCTCGAACAGAACCGACACCACGCTGCCGGCGATGGGCATGCGACTGCGCCTGAGCGCCGGCTTCGACATCGGATCGCTGACGGGTCAGGCCAAGGTGATCGCCGCGGCCATGCAGCGGTATGGGTTGATCGTCGCCGACAACGGCAGCAACTGGTACTTCCAAGGCGCTCCCGACCCCGGATGGAACGACAGCGACCTCAACCAACTGAAGGGAATTCCCGGTACGGCGTTCGAGGTCGTCGACACCGGCCCGGTGCAATCGGGCTGACCAGGATGCTGGTGTCGGGCCCGAGGCGCTCACGTTTACTAGTGTGATCATCCAGATGAGCGATCTTGCGTTCTCCCACCTCGATCCCATGGGACGGGCGCGCATGGTCGACGTCACGCCCAAGGACCCGACCCACCGTCGAGCCGTGGCGCGTTGCAAGGTGTTCATGGCCCCCGAGACCACTGCGGCCATTGCGAACCGCGAGGTCAACAAGGGCGATGTGCTGGCAGTCGCCCGCGTCGCCGGGATCCAGGCCGCCAAGCGCACCAGCGACATGATCCCGCTGTGCCATCCGTTGCTGGTGGGTTCGGTGCACGTCAACTTCGAGATCGGCGACGACCACGTGGCCATCGAGACCCAGGTCGACACCGTTGATCGCACCGGGGTCGAGATGGAGGCGTTGCATGCGTGCTCCATCGCTGCGTTGACCATCTACGACATGTGCAAGTCGGCCGACCGCGGCATGGTGATCGGCGAACTGGCGCTGTGGGAGAAGACCGGGGGGCGGTCGGGAACCTACCGGCGAGCTGATAACGTGTCAGCCAGTGTTACGAATGTAGTAGATTCGTAATGAAACAACGCCCTCGGTTAATGTCGTGTTTGCCGGCGTGGCACCTCAGAAAGAATCGTGAACAGATGTCTGACAAGGGAATCGCGTAGTCGATGAGCAAAATCGTTCTATTGGCCGTCCTCGCTGCTTGGGCTGCCGTACTGATTCCACCGCTGCTGCGGTCACGAGTCGAGAATCGCCCCAATTCGTCGGTCACCGATTTCCGTCGGCAACTCTCCACGCTGCAGCGTGCCGTACCGACTCGAACCATGGTGCCGATGCGTTCGATGGGCCGCCCGCTCGCATCGCCGTCGCCGCTTTCCCGCCCGGTAGCACCCGGCCGCCCCGGCCAGATGCACCGCACGGCCGCCGCGCCTGTCGCCGGCCAGCGCATGCACGCCGCGACGATCGATCGCACCACCGGCCAGCACCGCCAAGCGCACCTGCACAAGGTCAGCCAGCGTGAGCTCGTCCGCCGCCGTCGTGCCAACATCTTCTTCATGCTGGTGCTGGTGACCGGTGTCACTGCGTTCCTGGCAGCGACGACCAAGGCCAACTCGATGGTCTACGCCTTCACCTTCTCGTTCATCTCGCTGTGTTGCTACTGCTACAAGCTGGTGCAGATCCGCTCGCTCGAAGTCGACCGCGACGCAGACACCAACTGGTTCAACGCAGCCTGAGTTTGTCCGTGGTCGCTCCGCGACCGCACCGCTACACTCGGGATCTCCAACGGGGGTGTAGCTCAGTTGGCAGAGCGCAACAATCGCACTGTTGAGGCCAGGGGTTCAATTCCCCTCACCTCCACCCGTTAGATCCGATGACGAGCCGGTGCCGCTGCTGCGGGCCGGCTCGTTTCGTCGCGGTGGTCACACGCTGACCGTCGTGGCGCGACAGCCTTCCGGTCTCAGGAGGGTTGCGGTGCTGCGTTCAGTTGGGCGACGAGATCGTCGGGGACGGCCCACCCGACCCGCTTCTCCTTCGGCGCGCCGGCACCGGTGTTGTCGAAGGCGAGCAGCGTGGCGACCACCGTCGCCGGTGGAGTGCATGACGGTCTCGGCTCACCGAGCCGGTCGTCTCCCGGCAGCAACAGGCTGAGGATGCCCTCGTTGAACGAGAGCGATGGAACAGGGTCATCTTGCTTGAAGGTCAAGGTCGTCAGCCACGCCCCACCGCCGGATTGCTCGAGCAGCGAAGTTGGAACCGCGTGGACCGAACGTCGGCCGCTGTCGTGTTCTCGGCGCGCACGGTCAGGGTCAGAAATGGCCCATCCGCGTCGGATCCAATCAAAGGGTTGCTGACCGTGACCTTCAGATCGCCGAGCGCCGCGGGATCCCCGAACGTTCCCGGCGAACCGGCGGCCGTGGTGGGCCGCACCGAGCCAACCGTCTCCGGCGCAACCGAGGTGTCGGACTTGCCATCCGACGAACACGACGACATCGCCATCGCGGCGACGGCAACAGCGACACTGCATCTCGCCAAGGTGCCCATCGCCGCGCGACGTTAGTGGTGCCCGGCCATCGGGCGTCGGCTCGTGCATCACGCGGTTCGGGTGCGACGATGACCGGCATGGCCATCGACTTCACCCTCTCTCCTGAACTGGAAGACATCCGGCTGCGGGTCAGGACCTTCGTCGACGAGATCGTGAAGCCCGGAGAAGCGAAGATGGGCGAGCCCGAGCGCATGGATCGCAAGGAGTACCTGTCGTTGCTGATGGGCATGCGTCAGGCGGCCAAGGACGCTGGTCTGTGGCTGCCGCAGATGCCGAAGGAGTGGGGTGGGATGGGCCTCGGCCACGTCGAGTTGGCGATGGTGCAGGCCGAGGCGGCCAAGGCCTCGTACGGCCCATTCGTGTTGAACTGCCAGGCGCCCGACGAAGGCAACATGCACACCTTGTTGCACTGGGCCACGCCGGAACAGAAAGAGAAGTACCTGCGGCCGTTGTGCGATGGGTACAAGATGAGTTGCTTCGCGATGACCGAGCCCGAAGTCGCCGGCAGCGACCCCACGTTGATTCGCACGACGGCAGTGCGCGACGGCGACGAGTGGGTCATCAACGGTCACAAGTGGTTCATCTCCAACGCCCGGCGGGCCGCCTTCGCGATCCTGCTGGCGCGCACCGAAGACAACCCAGATCTTCCGCAGGCTGCCAACACGGCGTTCATCGTCGACATCCCCTCACCTGGCTGGAACCGGGTGCGCGAGGTCGAGACGATGCACGGTGGAACCGGGCACAGCGAGATCGTGATCGAGGATCTACGCGTACCGAACGACAACATGCTCGGGGGTCGCGGCCAAGGTCATCTGCTCGGCCAGTACCGCCTCGGGCCTGCACGGCTGGCGCACTGCATGCGCTGGATCGCCCAGGCCGAGACCGCACTCGACATGATGGTCGACCGATCGCTGTATCGCTACTCGCACGGCTCGGTGCTGGCCGAAAAGCAGGGCATCCAATGGATGATCGCCGACTCGACGATGGAGCTGTACCAGGCCAAGTTGATGGTGCTCCACGCCGCGTACCGCATCGACCAGGGCCTCGACTTCAAGTCGGAGGTGTCGATGGCCAAGCACTTCGTGGCCAACATGCTCGGCCGCGTGATCGACCGGTCGATCCAGGTGCACGGTGCGCTCGGCTACTCGACCGACACGCCGCTGGCGAGCATGTACCAGCATGCTCGTTGGGCTCGCTTCGCCGACGGTGCCGACGAAGTGCACCAGATGCGCATCGCCCAACGAACGATTGCTGCGTATCGCGACCACGGCTCGACTCGCACAGCCACCGGCGATCTTCCCGTGTAGCGAGCCTGTCGAGTCGGTCGAAAACAGCAGATACGGCGCAGCCGTCTTCGATCATCGCTGGCACCGAAGTGGGCCGCACAGGTCCTTTCGCGCCCAGCGCTGCCAGGTTCGGGTGCCGATCGGCGTTCTGGCGCTGCCACCCCCGCGATGGGTCAGACGCTGTGCCCGATACGAAGGTGGTTTCCGCTGGGGTCAGTGAGAGTGAACTCGCGCATGCCCCATGGCATGTCGTCTATCGGCGTGACGGGGAGTCCTGCTGCCAGGAGACGTGTGTGCCACCGGTCTGCATCGTCGGTGATGATGTAGCAGCCCGCGCCGTTGTTTGCAGGATCGATTCCTTCTTTGAGGTCGAGGTCGAACACGCTGCTATCGGCATAGCGAACGAACGCGTATCCGCTGTCGTAGGCGTCCACGTCGAAGCCTGCTTTCTCGTAGAACGTGATCGCTTCGGGCATCACCTTCACCGGCAAGGTCGGCGTTACGTCCAACACTCCGGTGCGTTGTCGAAGCCACCCGATGCACTTGCGGCAGACCCTGATCTCGTCATGGCATTGGAGC
>JANPOJ010000657.1:0-1880 GCA_031427935.1 Ilumatobacteraceae bacterium
GATCTCTTCGAGGCCCATCACGTGGGTGCCCTCGAGCGAAGCGATCAGCGCGGTCTCCTCGCCACACACGAAGGCACCGGCGCCCTGCCGCACGTCGACCTCGAAACCGAAGTTCGTGGCGTGAATGGCTGCGCCGAGATAGCCGGCATTGCTCGCCGCTCGGATTGCCTTTCGCAGCCTGCTGACCGCAAGCGGGTACTCCGCCCGGCAGTAGACGTAACCCACGCTTGCCCCCACCGCATACGCCGCGATCGCCATCCCCTCGAGCACGCGGTACGGGTCGCTCTCCAGGACGCTGCGATCCATGAATGCACCTGGGTCACCTTCATCCGCGTTGCAGATCACGTACTTGGTGGAACCTATGGCCTTGGCGACGGTGTGCCACTTGAGGCCGGTCGGATAACCGGCCCCGCCGCGACCGCGCAGCCCGCTCTGGGTGATCTCGTCGCGTACCTCGACCGGCGTCATCGACGTCAGCACGGTGTGCAGCGCATCGAACCCACCACGCTCGAGATAGTCGTCGAGGCTCTCGGGATCGACGCGACCGGAGTTCTCCGTGACGATGCGAAGCTGCCGACTGAAGAAGGGTGCCTCCTCCACGCGCTCGGCGCCGGGTGTGACGGCAGCGAGCGCCTCGACGATCCCGCCGAGATCGTCGGAACGCACATGTGAGAAGAGTTGACCGGTCTCGGGGATCTGCACGAGCGGCCCGGCCGCGCACATACCGAGACAACCGACCCGCTTCACCGCGACGTCGGTGAAACCGGCGCCGACGACCTGCTCGCCCAGGCCGATCAAGACATCGTGTGATTGTGTCGACAGGCAACTGACGGCCTCGCACACATACGCGGACGCGCGAGCCGGACCTTCGGTACTCTCCACGTTGACGACGCGTCGACGGCGCAGTCGTTCGAGCGCCGCGTCGGATGATGTGTCGCTCATAGTTGTTCCAACCGAGACACGAACTCGTGCGGGCTGACCCGCCCCTCCACGACGCCGTCGACGACCGCGACCGGGGCGAGACTGCACGCGCCCAGGCAACGGGCGGTCAGCAACGAGACCTTGCCGTCGGCAGTGGTCTCACGCGCCTTCACACCGAGGCCGGCCTGGATCGACTTCAGGATCTCTCCGGCGCCATTGATGTAGCAGGCGGTCCCGGTGCACACGACGCACGTGTGCTCACCGTGGGGCTTGAGCGTGAAGTAGTGATAGAAGGTGGCGACCCCGAAGACCTTCGACGGTGGAACGAGCAGGCTCTCGCCGATGAATCGGAGTGCCGCGTCGTCGAGGAAACCGAACGCCTCCTGGGCGGAGTGGAGTGCCTCGATCAATGCATCGGGCCGGTTGCCGAGGCGACGCATACGCGTCTCGACGACGCGCCACCGCTTATCGTCGCTGGGCGCTGCCGGCTTGGCAGAGCGAACTCGCACCAGCACCACTCCATTCGAGAACCGGGCCTCTACCAGCCACAGCTCGGTCGATACAGCACTTCGTCAAGGTCATGAGAGTAACACGAGCGGTCGTGAGCCAAGCCCAATGAACAGGCCGTCGAACACGGATCGCGTCGTCGCTGTGAGAGATTTAGATCGCTCAACCCCGGTCCCTGTTCTACCTGTACCCACGTCGTCACCTCTCCAATCCAACTCGGGAAGGTGTACGAGGCGGTAGAGCCGACCCTGCCGGTTCCCGTCGAGGAGAAACCCGACCTTCCTGTTGGGTTTAGTTGGACGAAGCACGGCCTCGTCTTCGAACTTCCTGACGAACCTGTCCTGTTCTACGACCAGGAGTTGTACATCACCGCCTTGGCTTGGGACGAATCGCTCGGATACGAAACGGCAACGGTAAAACACCTTTTACCGCATGAAGGATGGAAGGAGTTC
>JANPOJ010000658.1:0-4265 GCA_031427935.1 Ilumatobacteraceae bacterium
CCGCCACCACCCTGCTTCTGCGGTCGGGCGGTGTGCTCGCACCGGTGCCGCGCCGACTACCGGACCCGACGTTCCGCAACGCGGACACGACATCAAGCCGTCGGCCGCATCGATGCAGCAATCGCTCACTCGACCACCCCCACCTGAGCTGACTTCGGCGCACCGGACTCGGGCAGCGATTCCGTCGTCGGATCGACCGGCAACAACTCTGCCCGCTGGCGTCGCCAACGGAACCACAACGCGCCCGTCGCGACGGCGGCCACGCCGATCGCTGCCCACACTCCACAACCCCAACCCGCCACAGCGACCAAGACGCCGCCGGCGAGAAGCGACGGAAGCGCACAACACAACGCGACACCGACAACTCCCATTGCCAACACGCGGGTGGTCCTGTCGGAACGGCGTGCCTTCGGGGCACAACAGTCATCGGTCGCGGTGTCGTACACACGGACACCGTAAACCTTCCATCACGGTGGAAGGTCAAGGGGTAACATCGCGATCATGCGCATCGGAGAACTCGCCGCCGCGTCGGGGCATCCGACACGAACCATCCGCTTCTACGAAACCCGCGGACTGCTGCCCGAGCCAACACGCTCGACGAACGGCTACCGGGTCTACACCGACGCCGACAGCCATCGCCTCGAGTTCATCCGTAACGCCCAGACCGCCGGGCTCACCCTCACCGAGATCGCAAGCATCATCCATCTCCGCGATGACGGCACAGCACCGTGCAGCCATGTCAACGAACTGCTCGACGCCAAACTCGCCGACGTCCAACAACGCCTCGACCAGCTCACCGAACTACGCGGCGAGCTACAAGAACTCGTACGTCGCGGACGAACGCTCGATCCCGAAGACTGCACGACCAACGACATCTGTCACATCCTCCGGCCACCGTCACCGACATGACGATGATGCAGACGGCCCAGGGACTGTCAGGATCTGTGTGTAACCGGCGTGATCTGAGGGTCCGCGACTGAGGGGTCGCGGGCTGGAGAGGATCACATCCATGAATTCAACATCTACAACGACGTCTGTTGTCGAGCCGGCGAAGGGTTCGGTGCCGCGTAACGTTCCGCTGGTGGTCGACGTGCCAGCGATGCGTGAGTGGGCTGACGAGCTCGTTGAGCGGGCCAGCACCCAAGGAGTCGATTTGACCGGCGACAACGGGCTGCTGACGGCACTGGTTCGTCCAGGTGCTGCAGACCGGGCTGGAGGTCGAGTTGAGCGATCATCTCGGCTACGAGCCGCTTGCGGTGGCCGGGCGAGGATCGGGTAACAGTCGCAACGGTTCGTATCCGAAGACGGGTGACGACCGAGATCGGCCAGGTCGATCTGCGTGTCCCGCGGGACCGAAATGGCAGTTTCGATCCGGTCACGGTTCCTAAGGGGCAGCGACGGTTGGATGGACTGACCGGCAACGTCATCACGCTCTATGCGAAAGGGATGACCACTGGTGACATTCAGGCCCACTTGTTGGAGATCTACGGCACGGAGATTTCCCGGGGACACGATCAGTCGGATCACCAACTCACCGACGCTGTCATCGAGGACATGATTGCTTGGCAGAACCGGCCGTTGGACCGGATCTACCCGGTGCTTCTGATCGACGCCATCGTGGTCAAGATCCGCGACGGCCAAGTCGCCAACCGGCCGGTCTATGTGGCGATGGGCGTCAACATCGATGGTGAACGCGATGTGCTGGGGATGTGGGTCGGTCCCTCGAGTGGCGAAGGCGCCAAGTTCTGGATGAGCGCGCTCACCGAATTGCGCAACCGCGGCATCCAGGACACCTTCATCGTCTGTTGCGACGGGTTGAAAGGCCTCCCGGAATCGATCCGGGCGACGTGGCCGCTTGCTGACGTGCAACTGTGCGTGGTCCATTTTGGTGCGTTCGTCGCTGCGCTACACCTCCAAGAAACACTGGGGGCAGGTCTGCCGGGAGATGCGCGAGATCTACACCGCACCGACCATCGATGCTGCCGAGGCCCGCTTCGCTGAGTTCGCGGCGACCTGGCGGGAGCGTTACCCGGCAATGATCGACACCTGGGAACGAGCATGGGGCGAGTTCGTGCCGTTCCTTGCGTTCCCTGTCGAGCTGCGCACCATCGTCTACACGACCAACGCCATCGAGAGTTTGAATGCTCGCTTCCGCAAAGCCGTCCGCCATCGAGGGCACTTCCCCAACGAACAAGCAGCCCTGAAAGTCCTCTACCTCGTCGCCATCGAGCGGCGACCGAATCGAAGCAACCCGACAGGCAAGATCAACGCCTGGAAGAGCATCCTGAACACCTTGACCATCCACTACGGCGACCGGATCACGGCCGCCAACTAACCATGACCATCACGACCGCTTACACACAGAATCTGACAGTCCCACGGCCCAGGTCTGGGGTGATGAAATATGTATCATCCATGTACCAAGACAACGGTAAACAGCGGTACGCAGAGGGAACAGCGGTCAATTGGAAACGACGCCTGACCAGGTGAAAAGCCTTCTACCAGGTACGCAGCAATCGTTCGGGAATGGCTCATAACCCGAAGGTCGCAGGTTCAAATCCTGCCCCCGCCACCAAGAAAGCCCAGGTCAGGCCCTATGCCGGACCTGGGCTTCGTCGTTGAGCGGGGCCGTCGAGGCGAAATATGTACCAACCATGTACCAAGGCGCTCGCGCGTTATCCCTGGTAGAGGGTGGTGCGCTCCGAGCGTGACGATTGGGGCAGAACCCGAAGGTCGCAGACGGTTCAGGTCGGAGAGGCCGCGTTGATTCGTCGGGCTGTGGTTCGGCTCGGTGAGGTCGACCGAGAGGTCGTCCGGCTGCCACTGGCCGACGAGCGGGCCGTCATCGCGGGTTGCGCGCATGGCTGGCTACGGGTGGTAGGCCGGTTCATGTCTGCTCGGATTGATCACCTTGTGATTGGCCGCGATGACGCCTCAGCGTCTGCGACTGCAGTGGAGGCACTCATCGGAGAGGTCGGCGGGCACGCTTCAAGTCCAAAGCCCGAAGGTGCCTCAGGCCACGAGTGGCGATGTCTACGATTGCTTGATGGCGGCCGACACTGACGCGATCACCACACGATGCTCGTTGTGTCGTGCGGCCCATGGTGCGGTACCGAGGATGGTTCATCTCGGACCTGACGGTTGGCGTGGGAGTTCGCGGGGCTGCTGATGCGTCGATCGGTCGACCCGGAGGACGGTATGCGCGAGCTCGCCGAGTTGTGGTCGGCGAACAGTGCCGATGATCTTCATCGGGTGCTTGTGCTGCACCCGATCGTTCGTCGAAGCGCTGATGCGTTCGAGCCGTACGGGCTGCTTGTCAAGCATCACGAGGCCGACCCTGATTCGTCGATCGTGACTGCTCTGTTGCTGCTTACCGATCCGCGGTGGCGAGATGGCGTCTCGCACCTCGTGCGTCGTATCGAGGACGAAGGCGTTCTCGATGCTGGTGCGCTTGATCTGCTTGCCCGGACGTTCCTCAGCGCCGACAAGGCGTTGTACTGGAAGGTGCCGGACGACTGGTTCGATGAAGTGGGAGTGATCATCAGCTTCGACGATGAGCCACCCCCGGCGGAGCAGCCCGATGAGGCGGTTGGCCCCACTGTTGTTCGACGTGACCTGCCGCCTCCGCTTCGCCGTTGGGCAGCGGCCCGGAAGGTCAGGCAGGAGCCGAGTTCGTGGGGTGCGGTGTTCGCGCGGACCCGCGAACTCGACCCGCGTTCCTCGGCCGCGATCATGAATGGTCTGCTCGACGTGGTTGACATGATCGCGATGCCTGCTCAGGACCTGTTGATCAGAGCCGGGCTCGACAGCTCCGACCATGCGGTTCGGCGTGTCGCATTCGGGCTCGTCGCCGCCAGGGACGGATCCGCCGCTGCGTATGCCCGCGCCATCCGTGACCCGAATGCTCGGATCCGAGCTTGGGCGCAAGCCGGAATGGAGACACCGCCAGCAGGGGCGTCCGACGAGCTGCCAAATCCGACAGGACCTCGTGAGGCGGTCGGCATGAAGTCGGAGAATCCTTCAACACTGTTTTGATGGTTGCCGTACGGTACGGATTCGTGTTGGAGTCCGGCCGCCGCTGCATCCCCTTCTGGGCGTAGCACCCGACAGCGACTGGGGTGCCCCAAGCAGCAGGATGCCGTCGGGTGGACTTCCCGGGGTCGTCACGGGTGGGCCGCGGCCGTCAGCGGGCGCTGCGCCGCCGCGGCACACGGCCCCCCCGCGGGGGGCGCGGCGACCCACGCCCACACCCATTACCACGGGGC